>NZ_JAFREK010000026.1:4661-43582 GCF_017377535.1 Faecalibacterium sp. Marseille-Q4137 | reverse complement strand
GATTTTTTTATATCCTAAAAATTTGTATACTTCAATACGTTAAAGAAAGTTTGGAGAACCATTCAAAGAAATGCTCTGAACAAAAACTGAATACGGTTATTTTGACATAGCAACGCTGCTTATATAGAGCAAAGCACTGCTTATAAATAGTGGCGTCAGGAATTGAGATTTTGGAATGCCAAAAAAGACACCCTCACTTTTGATAGAAATCTCATGCAGGGATGTCCTTATCTCAACGCGAAGGTGTCTTAATAACGAGGGTCAGATGCCACGGAACGTAAAGGTGAACTCCACAGGCTTGGTCACATCAGGAATATACTCCGGGTGGACATTGGCACCCCAGCTGTCATCGCCGCCAACGCCCATCTGCTCACCCATGGCACGAATCACCGTGTAATGGACCGGGGGCAGTTCGTAGGGATGCTTGGCACTCTCCATTTCATGGGGAGTGTAGGGCAGCGCAGAGAAGAACATGGGCTTTGCGGCATCTGCGGTAAACAGCAGCCCGCGACCCTTGCGGTCCACTACCTTTGCCCAGCGCACAGCGGTCTTTGCACCGCACTCCTGCGGCACAAGGTACTGTGCCATGTTGTCTGCGACCTTGTTCTGGTAAATGCCCAGCTTTGCACCATGCTGACGATCCCAGTAGGTCTCCGCAGGGCCGTTTCCGTACCACTCCACCGTGTCGTAGTCAGCGTCGATCTTGAACAGTACGCCGAACTCCGGCATTGCTGCAAGTCCTTCCACCGGGTCATAGTGCAGGGTGGTCTGGATGCGGCCATCACCGAACACACGGTACTGCAGGCTGCACTCTGCTGCGGGGGTGGTCTGGAGGTTATAGAGATAGGTCACGACCACGCTGTCGGCTTCCACCTCGCAGGTGGGGTTCTGGAGGATGGTGCCGCCATGAACAGACGGAATCTCCTTGCCGATGCCCTTGGCGGTAGCGTACAGGCTTGCCAGCTTCCACTGACCGCGAACGCCGCCCATGTTGTTGCCGCAGTCGTTGTCGGTGGGAGCGCGCCAGAAGTTGGGCCGGGGGATCTCCTGAATCATCTCCTTGCCGGCATAGCGGTAGGAAGTCAGACCGCCGTTCAGATCGGAGAACAAAACATCGAAATTCTCACCCCGGACACCGATGTTGTGTGTACCGTGCGTAACGGTAAACGGCGTGACCTTCTTGCTGGGAATGGAACGAACCACAGCGATCACACCCTGTCCAAAGGCGACTTCATGGCCCTTCTTTGCCCAGCTGGTGTCCTCCTTCAAACGGAAGCTGATGGTCACTGCATATTCACCGGGGAGCGCAGGAACCATAAACGGCAGCGGGAAGCTGGAACGCTCTTCGGGAGCAACATCAATATGGGTCAGTTTCTGCTGCTGATACAGCTTTCCATCACGATGCAGCAGAGCAACGCAGTCGAAAGCATCCGTAGAGGTGAACAGGTTCTTATTCCAGACTTCAAAGCCAGAATTGTCGATGGAAACGGCGATGTTCTGATAGCAGAACTTGACCTCCTGCATCTTGGGAGAAGGAGCACGATCACCACCGTAGGCAATGCCGTTTCCGCTGAAATTATAGTCGGTAGGACGCTCGCCGAAGTCGCCGCCGTAGGCTTGAAACCACCTGCCGTAGCGGTCTTTTTTCCAGATAGACTGGTCGATGTAATCCCAGATAAAGCCGCCCTGATAGCCGCAGTCCTTCTGGTCGGCAAGTTCCGTGTACTTGTGCAAAGCACCGTTGGAGTTGCCCATAGCATGAGAGTATTCGCACTCGATATAAGGCCGCTTATCGCCCTGTGCCAGATACTCTTTAATGTCCTTCACAGTGCTGTACATATGGCTCTCGATATCGGTGGTTTCGAGGAAGCGGGGATCATTGACCACACCTTCGTAATGCACCAGACGGGTGTCATCAAAGCGGCGGACCATCTCTGCCATCTGAAGCAGGGTCTCACCGCCAAACGATTCGTTGCCCAGAGACCAAATCAGAACAGCAGGATGATTTTTGTCACGCTGGTAAGTGGAATTTATGCGGTCAAACAAGACAGCTTTCCACTCCGGCTTATCATTGGGCAAAACGCCCTCGATGCCGCGAATGCCCGCCTGATGGATGTCCCATGTGCCATGGGATTCCAGATTGTTCTCTGCGATCAGATACAGACCATACTCGTCGCACAGGTCGTACAGTGCATCCTGATTCTGGTAATGGCTGGTGCGGATGGCATTGATGTTGTTCTGCTTCATGGTGATGATATCCCGAAGCAGTTCCTCATGGGTGTGTACGCCCACAGCACGACCCGTAATGGAGCTGAACTCATGACGGTTGGCACCCTTGAACACGATGCGCTTGCCGTTGAGCAGCATCCGATTGTTCTTCAGCTCGAACTTGCGGAAACCGACTTTCTGCCCAGTCACCTCTACCAGATGGCCTGCATCGTCCAGCAGCTCGATTTCCAGTTCATACAGAGCCGGGTCCTCTGCACTCCACAGGTGGGGGTTCTCCACCGCATGGCTGAACAGCGCAGAACCGCCGTTCAGCGGGATTTTCTCGGAGAACACTTCCAGTTCACTGCGGCGCAGGGTCAGACGGGCTGCGCCCTTACCCTCCACCTGCAATGCAACTTCCAGCGTGGAATGAGTAAAATCATCCCCGGCAAACAGCGTTTTGACGGATATATCTTCCAGATGCACGGTGGGGATGGCGTACAGCCACACGCTGCGGAAGATGCCGGAGAAGCGGAAGAAGTCCTGATCTTCGCACCAGCTGGAGGAAGTCCACTTGAACACCTGCACGGCAAGTTTGTTCACGCCCGGCTGGAGATAGGGAGTCAGATCGAATGCGTGTGCGGAGAAGCTGTCCTCGGTGTAACCCACATAAGACCCGTTCAGCCAAAGAGCCATGCCGCTTTCCACACCCTCGAACTCGATGTGGACGGGCTTGCCCTGCATGGATTCCGGCAGCTCGAAGTATTTTACATAGCTTGCCACCGGATTGAACCGCTGCGGAATCTCGCCCGGCTGTACTTCTTCACGGCCATCCCACGGATACTGAACATTCGCGTACTGGGGAATGTCGTAGCCCTCCATCTGGATGTGTGCCGGAACATGAATGTCATCCCAGCCGCTGCAATCGTAATCTGTCTTTTCAAAGCCGGGGATGGCACTGGTGTAGTTCTTTGCGTAGGCGAATTTCCAGATACCGTCCAGCTTCAGCGCAAGCGAAGATTCTCCTGCCAGATATTCTTCGCGGGAAGCGTAAGTACGGAAACTTGCATGAGCATTCAGCACGTTTTCCTTGAAAAAGGTGGGATCTTTTACTTTTGCAAAATCAAATGCAGCCATAGTATTTCCTCATTTACCTTTTATAATTTTATAATATTTCTCCAGCCTCCCCGGAGGAATCGTTGGATTCCTCCGGGGAACAGCAGATGAAGGAGAAATGATAATGGCTTGTTATCAGACTGCTGCACGCAGTTTTTCATTTGCTTCTTCGACCTTCATACGAGAGAGAATGAAGGTGATGATGGCATCCAGAGCAAACGGAATCACCAGATACATGATCTTCAGCATCGAGATGCAGGATTCGGGCTGGACAGCCAGCGCACTATCGAAATGGCTTGCTGCCAGCAGCCAGCCGGTGATGGCAGTACCCAGACCGCCGCCCAGCTTCACACCGAGAGAAGTGCAGGAGTACATCGTGCCATCCACGCGCTTATGTTTCGTCAGCCAAGTATATTCAGAGCAAGCAGCAATCGCAGCGTTCATATCGCCCTGCCAAGGACCCTGACCAAGAGCTGCGATTGCAGTAAAGAGCAGCATCAAGGTCACATTGCCGCTGCCCATGTAACCAGCTACAGCAACCAGTGCACGAGAAATCGTTGCCAGAGTATAGCTCATTACATTCAGCTTATACATTCCATTCCACTTTGCAACCAAGGTCGGGGTGAACACCAGTGCGATGATCAGAGGAATGTTGATTGCCCAAGAGAATACACCGAACAGATTCTGGTTGCCAAGGATGTAGGTTGCATAGTAGGTGCCCATGCTGATCATGGCACCGTAGATCTGCTGCAAAATGTAGGTGACGCAAATCATCATATAATATTTGTTGCCAGCAAGCAGCTTTGCAGCCTGAACCAGATTGTACTTTTCGTCCTGCTCGATTTCCTTTTTGTCGGTGGTATCCACCAATTCGCCTTCTGGCAGTTCCTTCACGGAGAAAACGGAGAGGGTGTTGACAAGCAGACCGATGATGGCGTAGATGATTGCAACAGTGCGCCAACCGGCAGCACCACCGCCCAATGCCGTAACAGCACCCAGCGTGATGGACTGGATGAGCAGGCTGGTGGCAAAGGCGAACATGAAACGCCAAGAACCCATCTCGACCTGTTCGGCACTGTTCTTCGTGACGAGAGCAGTCAGTGCAGAGTAAGCAATGTTGTTGGCAGTGTAGAATACAGCGTTCAGCAGAGTATATGCGATCAGGAACCATGCGTACTGTGCAAACTGTCCCAGATTGGTCGGGATGGCGAAAATTGCCACCAGCGTAATGGCACAGCCAATGTAGCCGTACAGCATCCAAGGACGGGCTTTGCCCATCTTAGAATGCGTTTTGTCAATCAAAGAACCAAAGAAAATGTCCGTCACACCGTCCAGCAGTTTGGAAACTGCAATCAGAGTGCCGACAATACCGGGGTTCAGGCCAACGGTGTTGGTCAGATAGATCATGACGAAGGAGGACAGGAATGCATACACCACGTTGCCTGCAATATCGCCTGAACCATAGCCGACTTTATTATACCACTTTAGATAACGTTTCCCAGTCATTGTGCTTTCTCCCATCTTGCTTGTTTTGTGTGGGCGCGACCAATCTGCTGCGCACTTCAGACTGGAATTCTCATTACGCAAGTTGCCCAAATCTCTTGCGTTTCGTCTGAAAATATTATAGAATCTAATGGAACGGAAAGATATAGACAAGATGGAACAAAATATGCACAAAATCAAAGAGTTTGTGATTTTTTGATAGAACATTTCCCAAATCACTGTAAAATCTCTGAAGATGAGGAGGACGCAGGGATGTATTTCAACTCAGGATATTTGAACAACTCCCGTTTGGATTTCAAAGACTACTCAAAGCCGCTGGTCGTAGGCAGTTGTGGCACTTATCGCTTGAAAAAACGCCCGAAGCTGCCTACTTTTTGGGCAAAGGGTCGCAGAGACTATCAAATCCTCTATGTGGCATCTGGTAAAGCACACTTCTGGTTCGATGGTGTTGAGGAAGTGGTGACTTCTGGACACATGGTGCTTTATCAGCCGAAAGAAATCCAGAAGTATGTCTACTATGTAGAAGATCATCCAGAGGTGTTCTGGATTCACTTTACAGGATATGATGTCAAAAACATCCTGAACTATCACGGAATACCCTTGGACAAGCACGTTTTTTACAGCGGCACACTGCCGGATTACAAAATGCTGTTCCGAAAGATCATCCGGGAACTGCAACAATGTGAATATGGCTATGAAGACTATATTGCTTCTCTCTTCAACATCATTCTGTTTTTAGTAAGCAGGCAACAGCAGGAAAGCGAGAAAACAACTACAAGCATCCCCGAAGAAATCGAAGCCGCCGTTGCCTACTTTAACGAGAATTATAATACAAAGGTCAGTGTGGACGATTACGCGGAATCGCTGCATATCAGTACGAACTGGTTTATCCGTAATTTTAAGCAGTACATGAAAATAAGCCCTGCACAATACATCCTGTCCCTTCGGATGGTAAATGCACAAAGCTTATTGGAAAACACCGAATACAATATTGGAGAAATTGCAGAGATCGTAGGGTATGATAACCCACTCTATTTTAGCCGGGTATTCAAGAAAGAGTATGGTGTCAGTCCGGCACAGTACCGAAAGAATCTGGAAGAATCTACTGAAAATGAGAAAGATTCCTGAATTGTTCAATCCGCTGCGCCTGCCAATTTCAAAAATTTCTTGTCCGACTGGATGCTCTGGGTCACAAACTTCCCATCCCGGAACAATGCATATGTTGTGACCGGTGCGGGTACATTTTGTGCCGTCTCTTTCTCTGTGATGTGGATGGTTTTGAACGGGATTCCATGTTCCTTTGCAGCCTCCTGCACCTTTGGCACCCAATAATAGGTGTAAGGGCACTGGTCGGTATAGTAAAGGACAAAACCGTCCTCCTCCACCTTGGGATGTTTGGCGCAGACCTTGAATTTTGGCGGCTGGGCACTCTCTGCAAGGGGCAGGTACATGAGGTTGATGCCACAATCGGAGATGTCCGAAACCTTGAAGCCCTTATGGGTCAAAAACTTGGGGTCAGCGAGAAACTCCCGTTTGCGCCCCTCTGCACACAGAATGCAAACACCGTTTTTGCCCTGCGCCTTGGCATCCCGAAGGCATTCTTCCAGCAGTTCGCTGGAATAGCCGTGCCCCTTCATGGAGCCGGAGACCCACAGGCAGTTGATATAAAGCCAGCCTGCCGCATCAATGGGCACCCATGCGTTTTCTGCCGGGATGTACTCGATAAAGCATTTGCCGCGCTCTGCACTGCGGTAAAAAACAAGCCCCTCCTCAAAGCGCTGCTTGAGCCATTCCTTCTTGGCAAGGCTCTGTTTGCCGGACATGGCACAACAGATATGTTCCTTGTCGATGTTTTCTCTGGTAACTCTGATATAATCCATCTTGCAATCCCTCCTAAGTTGCAAAAAAGCCGCTGTGCCGCAGAGCGCTTCTCCGACACAGCGGCCTTTTTGTTTGTGGCTGCGACTTACCGCTATTTTTCACCTCCCACAATGTTAAAGGTACGGAAGAACAGCTTTACATGGGCATCCAGTTTTGCAAGGCTTTCAGCTTCCCGTTCCGGCTGGCGGTCGCAGATGCTCAGCAGGACGATGATAGGGGAGACATACATCCATGCCAGCGTATCCGGGTCTTCGTTTCGCAGTTCGCCGTTGGCAACCAGCGCACGGAAGATGCCTGCATGGTAGGAGATCATCCAATCTACATAGCGTTTGGAAAGCAGTTCGGCAAATTTGGGGGAACGGAACTGCTCCAGCGTCATCATCCGGCGGAACTGGCTGATGGTTTTATCGTGCAGCGAATAAAGGAAGATCTGTCGGACTTTTTCAACCAGCAGCTCCTCTGAGATGTGGGAGAAAACCGGGATATCCTTTTGGGAATCCTGTACATGGACCGAGATCTCAGCGGTGTCTTTCTGGTAGTGCGCCGAAGTTGTTTCCAAAATCGCATCGAAAATCGCCTGCTTGCTGGGGAAGTGGTTATACAGCGAGGGAGCCTTGATGCCGACCGCTTTTGCAATTTCACCCACGCTGACCGCATCGTATCCTTTGGTCGAAAACAGTTCCAGAGATTTTTCCAGAATGCGCTGCTTGGTATCTTCCATTTTTCTTTGCCCTTCGCTAACTAATATTCGTTAGTTCTACTATAATCAAAAATGTTTCCGCTGTCAAGAGGTTTTTCTGCATCATCGCCTACGATAAAGTAAAGATTTCAGGCTGTCAATAGAAAGTTTTGTATGATGCAGAATTCTGACAATAAGATGTACATGTTACTCTTAAGCCTTGCGGCTGCAGGCTTTTTCTTTGCCGGGATTTATGCTATACTTATTAAATCAAATCAATGGGCAGGAGGAACCAGCGTGGAGGATTACCGCACCATCCGGGGCACGGCCACCGGCGAATATGAGGAAAAGAAGAGCCGCTTTATTGCGCAGCTCTCCTTTGCGGACAGCGAGGAAAAGGCGGTGGCCTTTTTGGAGCAGGTGCGGGCAGCCAACCGCACGGCCCGGCACAATGTCTATGCCTACCGCCTGCGGGAGGGCAACCGGGAGCGCTACTCCGATGACGGTGAACCGGCCAAGACGGCGGGAACTCCGGCACTGGAAGTGCTGCAGCACAGCGGATTGACTGACCTCATCGTGGTCGTTACCCGGTACTTTGGCGGCGTGCTGCTGGGCACCGGCGGCCTGGTGCGGGCCTATACCACCGCCACCGCCCGCGCGTTGGAAGCTGCCGAAGTGGTCACGGTACGCAGTGTGGTGGAGCTGGAAGTGACGGTGGACTACTCGCTCTACGAGCGGGCGGCGCTGCTCATCCAGGCGGCGGGGGCAAAGCTTGCAGACCCTCAGTTCACCGACCGTGTCACACTGCGCTGGCAGATGCCTGAGGGTACGGAGCCGCCCTTGCTGGAGCAGCTCCGGGAGCTGACCCGGGGCGCTGCACAGGTGAGCGTATCGCAGCCGTTCTACGCTCCATTCTGACCTGAAAGCTGACTGCCAGCCGTTATGACACAGACTTCCCTGCGGGGAAGGCTGGCGAGCGGCAGCAAGATCGAGAAATTTTATTCGTTCCAAGACAAAAACTTTCCCCCTTCGACAGGGCGGGTGTGCTATACTTGCCGCAGACGCGGCATGGGAATCGGCTGCGCCGTGCGAGAGGAGGGGGAGAAAACAGAAAGTGAGGGTTCCTGATGGATGTACGACAGCGCACCGAAGAGATCGAGCGGCTGACCTTGTCCCCCTGGGCAACATTCAGCGATGCCAGCCGGGGCCGGGTGAGGCCCGAAGAGCAGGACCCTATCCGTCCGGTGTTCCAGCGGGACCGGGACCGGATCATCCACTGCAAGGCGTTCCGGCGGCTCAAGCAGAAAACGCAGGTATTTCTCTCACCGGAGGGCGACCTCTACCGCACCCGGCTCACCCACACACTGGAGGTGGCGCAGATCGCCCGCACCATTGCCCGCGCCCTGCGTCTCAACGAGGATCTGACCGAGGCCATCAGCCTGGCCCATGACCTGGGGCACACGCCCTTTGGCCACGCAGGGGAGAGCGCACTGGACAAGCTCTGCCCGGAGGGATTCCGGCATTATATGCAGAGCCTGCGAGTGGTGGACAAGCTGGAAAAGGACGGCAGGGGCCTGAACCTGACTTGGGAGGTGCGCAACGGCATCGTGACCCATACCAAGGGCACCTGGGCGGCCGCCCCGGAGGGACGCATCGTCCGCATGGCGGATCAGATCGCTTTTGTGAACCACGATATCGAGGATGCCGTGCGTGCCGGTGTGCTGGACCCGGCCACCCTGCCCAGAGAATGCACCGCCGTGCTGGGTGAGACGAAGTCTCAGCGCATCACCACCATGATCAACAGCATCCTGCGCAGCAGCGAGGGGGATGTGCAGGTGGGCGCAGAGGAGAACGAAGCCTTCCTGGCCCTCAAGGATTTCATGTACCGCACCGTCTATGTGGATCGCAGCGCCAAAAAGGAAGAACAGAAGGTGGAAAAGGTGCTCACCGAGCTGTACGAGTATTACCTGACCCACATCGAACAGATGTCCAACTTCTACCTGCAGCTGGCCTATCAGGAAGGACGCGACCGCGCAGTGACGGACTATATCAGCGGCATGAGCGATGAATTTGCCATCCGTACCTTTGAGGATGTCTTTGTACCCCGCAAGTGGCATGTGTTATAAAAGGAGCATCGGAATACCAAAATGATTCCACACGAATATATTGAGGAACTGACCCGCCGCACCGATATCGTGGATGTGGTGGGCAACTATGTCCAGCTCAAGCGGAAGGGGCGGCTGTATGGCGGCCTGTGCCCCTTCCACAGCGAAAAGACCCCCTCGTTCTACGTCTACCCGGACACCCAGAGCTTTTACTGCTTTGGCTGCGGTGTGGGCGGCGATGTCATCCACTTCGTCCGCCGCATCAACAGCATCGACTACACCGAGGCGGTCAAGATGCTGGCTGCCCGCGCGGGAATGCCGGAACCGCAGGAGGACGACAAGACGGGCCGCCTGCGCAGCCGCATCCTTTCCATGAACAAGGAAGCCGCGCGGTACTTCCACGCCTGCCTGAATTCCACGGTCGAGGAAGCCCGGCAGGCCCGGGCCTACTGGCGGCGGCGCGGTCTGGACGACAAGACCATCGTCCGGTTCGGGCTGGGCTATGCACCGGATGACGGGCAGGGACTGTACCAGTATCTGCGCGATAAGGGGTACAACCAGCAGGAGCTGGATGCCAGCGGCCTGTTCAAGCGCAGCCAGTCAGGCCGGATCTACTGCCTGTTCTGGAAGCGGGTGATGACCCCCATCTTTGACCTGCGTGGCAACATCATTGCCTTTGGCGGGCGTGTGCTGGACGATTCCAAACCCAAGTACGTCAACAGCCCCGAGACACTGGTCTATCACAAGTCAGATACCGTGTTCGCTCTGCAGATCGCCAAGAAGAGTGCTTCCCGGCGGTTCGTTCTCTGCGAGGGTTACATGGACGTTATTTCCATGCATCAGGCGGGGATCGACACAGCAGTCTGCGCCTGCGGCACGGCCCTGACTCCGGATCAGGTAAAGCTCATCAGCCAGTACGCGGAGGAAGTCATCCTGAGCTACGACTCGGATGAGGCCGGTCAGAAGGCCACCCTGCGCTCGCTGGAACTGTTCCGCAACAGTCCGGTCAAGGTGGGCGTGCTGCAGATCCCGGGTGCAAAAGATCCGGATGAGTACATCAAAAAGTATGGCTCCGAGCGGTTCAAGGCACTGCTGGACGGCGTGGGCAACGCGCTGGACTTCCGGCTGGGGCGACTCAAGAACAAATACGACCTTAAGCAGGATGCCCAGCGGCTGGAATATGTCAAGGAAGCCGTGAATATGCTGGCGGAGCGCTCCAACCCCACCGAGCAGGAGGTCTACGCCGGGCGGCTGGCTGAGGAGACGAACATCTCCAAGAACGCCATTATGACCCAGCTTGCCGATGCGGTAAAGCGCTCCAACAGTAAGCGCCGGTGGGCGCAGAATCAGGCACGGCTGCAGTCTGGTGAGATGCACCAGATCAGCGTGCCTTACAGTGCGGGCGGCTCTCAGGCGCTGGGAGTTGCCTCGGCAGAACAGCGGCTGCTGGCCGCCATGCTCCGGGAGCCCAGCTATATCCCGCAGGTGCGGGCCCAGCTCAGCCCGGAAAAGTTCGTTCTGCCCCAGCAGAAGGAGCTGTACGAAGCGTTTCTGCAGTGCCAGGAGCAGGGAATCGAAATCAGCCTTTCCACCCTGCGCCCCTTTGTGAGCGAAGAGGCGCTGAATGAGCTGAGCCGCCTTGCGGCACAATACAGCGATGTGAACTGTACGCCGGACGATATCCGGCTCTATCTGGACCGCATTGCCCGGGGCACCCCCGTGGCAGGCAAGGCGGCCGAAATGTCCAATGATGATTTGATACGGTATCTCCAGTCGATGCGAGAAAAGAAGCAGGGCACAGACCCTGCGGACGACTGACCGTTCCTCTCCTCCGGCTGGAGCTGGAAGGAGAAAGAATCATGCGGAAATTGTCGCAGACGGAAGAACTGGTAAAGATCCTGGCAGGCCGGGCCCGCCGCCATACCCTGACACCCGATCAGATCAGCCGGGCCATGGATGAGCAGGAATACGATGTATCCGGGCTGGATGCGCTGTATGCGGCGCTGGAAGCCCGGGGCATCCGTGTAACCGAAGAAGAAGCGGACATGCCCATGCTGGATGAAACACAGATCGGGGAACTGGAGCACGAGCTCTCAGCCGAGGGCGTAGCGCTGGATGACCCGGTGAAGGCATATCTGAAGGAGATCGGCCGGGTGCCGCTGCTGACAATGGAACAGGAGCTGGAGCTTGCCCGGGCCGCGCAGGCCGGGGATGCGGATGCCCGGCGGAAACTGAGCGAAGCCAACCTGCGGCTGGTGGTCTCGGTGGCCAAGCGCTATGCCGGGCGGGGGCTGCCCTTCCTTGACCTCATTCAGGAAGGGAACCTCGGCCTGATGAAGGCGGCGGAGAAGTTTGAACCTGACCGGGGGTTCCGGTTCTCGACCTACGCGACATGGTGGATCCGACAGTCCATCACCCGGGCCATTGCCGATCAGGGGCGGGTCATCCGCATCCCGGTGCATCTGGTGGAGAGCATCAACCGGGTGAAAAAGACGACAGGGGAGCTTCTGCGCAAAAACGGCAGGGAACCCACAGCCGAAGAAATCGCCGTCCGGCTGGACATGGAGCCTGACCGGGTGCGGGAGCTGCTGCAGCTGGCGCAGGACCCCATCAGCCTGGAAACACCGGTGGGCGAGGAAGAGGATGCCCACCTGGAGGATTTTATTCAGGATGAGGAAGCAGGCGTTCCGGTGGACGAGGCCGGGCGGGAACTGCTGCGGCGGGAGCTGGCAAACGTCCTCAAGAGCCTGACACCCCGGGAGGAGCGGGTGCTGACCCTGCGCTTCGGGCTGGAGGACGGGCAGGCCCGCACCCTGGAAGAGCTGGGAAAGGAATTCAACGTGACCCGGGAACGCATCCGGCAGATCGAGGCCAAGGCTCTGCGCAAGCTGCGCCATCCCAGCCGCGCAAAGCGCCTGCGGGATTATCTGGAAGAATGAGCACATAAGGGCACCGCAGGCAGCTGCGGTGCTTTTTGCATGGGCAGGGGAGAGCACGCATCAAGAGCCAAGGTGTACAAAATGCACAAGGGTGTTTTTGGTGAGAACGTGCAAAACTCAAAAATCAAGAGCCAAAATGCGCAAAGCCTACACGCGTCCGTGCGTACCATGAAATCGCGGGCTTGACAAAAATATTGGGCCAAAATGCGAAAAATGGCTTGACAGCAAGGCTTTTGAGGTGTATACTGCATTAGTATCACATAATGGCCTAGTGCGCCAAAAAGGGAGCTGTACTGGAAGCGGCTGGACGGTGTTGACCGAAAAGTTTGTGAAAAGCGACGAACTTCCTTGGAGGATACGGGTCGATTTATGTGTGTGTGCTCAAATCTGACCCGTATAACGCAATATCCGTAGAGTATAAAAGTAAGGAGTGGTTGATTTTATGATGAAAGTCAAGCCCGTAAAGCTCGGCAAAACCGAGCGCATGAGCTTCTCCCACATCGACGAAGTCATCAGTATGCCGAACCTGATCGAGGTCCAGAAGAACTCTTATCAGTGGTTCCTGGACGAGGGCCTGAAAGAGGTCTTCCACGACATCGGCACCATTGAGGACTACACCGGTAACCTGGCGCTGAGCTTCGTGGACTTCCGTCTGGATAAGGAGCCCAAGTACAGCATCAAGGAGTGCAAGGAGCGCGACGTGACCTACGCTGCCCCCCTGCGCGTGACTGCCCGTCTGCTGAACAAGGAGACCGGCGAGGTCAAGGACCAGGAAATTTTCATGGGCGACTTCCCGCTGATGACCGATGCGGGCACCTTTGTGATCAACGGTGCTGAGCGTGCCATCGTCAGCCAGCTGGTCCGTTCTCCCGGCGTATTCTACGGAGATGCCAAAGATAAGGTGGGCAACGACCTGTACAGCGCAACCATGAACCCCAACCGCGGTGCATGGCTGGAGTACGAGACCGATGCCTCCAACGTGTTCTATGTCCGTATCGATAAGAACCGCAAGCTGCCCGTCACCGTGCTGTGCCGTGCGCTGGGCCTTTCCTCTGATGAGGAGATCCTGAACTTCTTTGGCGAGGATGAGCGCATCCTGGCCACTCTGGAGAAGGACACCACCAAGAACCAGGACGAGGGCCTGCTGGAGGTCTACCGCAAGCTGCGCCCCGGCGAGCCCCCCACGGTGGAGTCCGCTACCAACCAGATCAATATGCTGTTCTTCGATCCGCGCCGCTACGACCTGTCTCGTTTCGGCCGCTACAAGATGAACAAGAAGCTGTCTCTGGCCCGCCGCATCACCGGCTTTGTTGCCGCTGAGAACATCGTTGCTCCCCTGACCGGCGAGATCATCGTTGAGGCCAATGGCAAGATCACCCGCGAGCTGGCCGAGAAGGCAGATGCCGCCGGTGTGGATACCGTTATTCTGAGCATCGAGGGCAAGAAGGTTAAGGTCATCACCAACGGCTGTGTGGACGCACAGGGCTTCTTCTCCTTTGATGTCAAGGAGTGCGGCATCAACGAGCGCTGCTCCTTTGATGAGATCAAGAAGATCCTCGACACCACCTCTGATGTGGAGGAGCAGAAGGAAATGCTCCGCCGCAACCATGACCAGCTGATCGGCCGCACCGTCACCGTGAAGGACATCCTGTCCTCCATCAACTACCTGAACGGTCTGGGCCACGGCGTTGGCACCACCGATGATATCGACCATCTGGGCAACCGCCGCATCCGCAGCGTTGGTGAGCTGCTGCAGAACCAGTTCCGCATCGGCTTCTCCCGCATGGAGCGCGTCATCCGTGAGCGCATGACCCTGCAGAGCCAGGATCAGAGCGTTATCACCCCGCAGGCACTGATCAACATCCGTCCTGTGGTCGCCGCCATCAAGGAGTTCTTCGGCTCCTCTCCGCTGTCTCAGTTCATGGACCAGAACAACCCTCTGGCCGAGCTGACCCACAAGCGCCGTCTGTCTGCTCTGGGCCCTGGCGGTCTGAGCCGTGACCGCGCAGGTTTCGAGGTCCGTGACGTTCACTACAGCCACTATGGCCGTATGTGCCCCATTGAGACCCCTGAAGGCCCCAACATCGGTCTGATCTCCTATCTGGCATCCTACGCCAAGATCAACGAGTACGGCTTCGTTGAGGCTCCCTACCGCAAGGTCAAAAAGACTTACGACGAAAACGGCAAGCTGATCGATCAGGTCGTTACCGATGAAGTTGAGTATATGACCGCTGACGTTGAGGATGAGTACGTTGTTGCTCAGGCCAACGAGCCTCTGGATGAGACCAAGCACTTCATCCGTCCCCGCGTTTCTGCCCGCCGCCGCGATGACATCCTGGAAATCGATGCCGATAAGGTCGATTATATGGACGTTTCGCCCCGAATGATGGTCTCTGTTGCGACCGCCTGCATCCCCTTCCTGGAGAACGATGACTGTAACCGTGCTCTGATGGGCTCCAACATGCAGCGTCAGGCAGTGCCTCTGATGGTCACCCAGCAGCCCATCGTGGCTACCGGTATGGAATACAAGGCTGCCACCGACTCCGGCACCGCTGTTCTGGCAAAGAACGACGGTATCGTTGAGAAGATGGATGCCGACCACGTCACCGTCCGCAATGCACAGGGCGGCGTGGACAATTACCCGCTGGTCAAGTTTGCCCGCTCCAACGCAGGCACCTGCATCAACCAGCGCCCCATCGTTGAAGTTGGCGAGAGCGTCAAGGCCGGTCAGGTGCTGGCCGACGGCCCCGCAATGCGCAACGGTGAGATCTCTCTGGGTAAGAACGCCCTGATCGGCTTTATGACCTGGGAGGGCTACAACTACGAGGACGCTGTCCTGCTGAACGAGAAGATCGTCCGCGAGGATGTGTACACCTCGATCCATATTGAAGAGTACGAGACCGAGTCCCGTGACACCAAGCTCGGACCTGAGGAGATCACCCGTGATATCCCCAACGTCTCCGAGGATGCCCTGAAGGATCTGGACGAGCGCGGCATCATCCGCATCGGTGCCGAGGTCAAGAGCGGCGACATCCTGGTCGGCAAGGTCACCCCGAAGGGTGAGACCGAGCTGACCGCTGAGGAGCGCCTGCTCCGCGCCATCTTTGGCGAGAAGGCCCGCGAAGTCCGTGATACCTCTCTGCGTGTGCCCCACGGCGAGTACGGCATCATCGTGGATGTCAAGGTCTTTACTCCTGAAAACAGCGATGAGCTGCAGCCCGGTGTCCGCGAGGTCGTCCGCTGCTACATCGCTCAGAAGCGTAAGATCAGCGTCGGCGATAAGATGGCAGGCCGTCACGGCAACAAGGGTGTCGTTTCCCGCATCCTGCCGCAGGAGGATATGCCTTACCTGCCCGACGGCACCCCGCTGGACATCGTGCTGAACCCCCTGGGCGTTCCTTCCCGTATGAACATCGGTCAGGTGCTGGAAGTCAACCTGGGCTACGCTGCCAAGGCATGCGGCATCAAGGTTATGACCCCCGTGTTCGATTCCGCGCGTGAGAACGACATCGGCGATACCTTCGATACCGCCCGTGAGCTGTGGCACGGTGAGAATGCTCCCGCATATCCCACCAAGCTGCCCAAGATCATGGGTGAGAAGGGCCACATCATCGACTTCTCCAAGATCGAGCTGGACCGTGATGGCAAGACCACCGTTTACGATGGCCGTACCGGCGAGAAGTTCGATAACCGCGTTACCGTTGGTTATATGTACTACCTCAAGCTGCATCACCTGGTCGATGATAAGATCCATGCCCGTTCCACCGGCCCCTACTCTCTGGTCACTCAGCAGCCTCTGGGCGGCAAGGCTCAGTTCGGCGGTCAGCGCTTCGGCGAGATGGAAGTCTGGGCTCTGGAAGCTTACGGTGCCGCTTACACCCTGCAGGAGATCCTGACCGTCAAGTCCGATGACGTTGAGGGCCGTGTCAAGACCTACGAGGCCATTGTCAAGGGCGAACCCATCCCGCAGCCCGGCATCCCCGAGTCCTTCCGCGTTATGCTGAAGGAGCTGCAGTCTCTGGGTATGGACGTTGTGGTCCAGGACAAGGATGGCAACGAGATCGATATGCGCCAGAACTTCGACGACGAAGAGACCGGCTTTGATATGCGTGATGTTGCAGGTTCCGAGACTGTTACCAACGAGAATGAGCTGCTGAACGATTACACCATCAAGGATGCTGACGCAGGCTTCGATGATCCTTCTGTGCTGGAAGATGACAACTCCGGCAGTGCGGCTCCCGCTTCCGACGAAGTGGATTTTTAACTAGAGATTAAGAAAGGGTTCGTTTCATGGAAAACAACGTTTTCGATTCCATTAAAATCGGCCTGGCTTCTCCGGAGCAGATCCGCAACTGGAGCTACGGCGAGGTCAAGAAGCCTGAGACCATCAACTACCGCACCCTGAAGCCGGAGCGCGACGGCCTGTACTGCGAGCGCATTTTTGGACCTACCAAGGACTGGGAGTGCCACTGCGGCAAGTACAAGCGCATCCGCTACAAGGGCAAGATCTGCGATCGCTGCGGTGTCGAGGTCACCAAGGCAAAGGTTCGTCGTGAGCGCATGGGCCACATTGAGCTGGCCGCGCCCGTCAGCCACATCTGGTACTTCAAGGGCATCCCCAGCCGCATTGGCCTGATGCTGGACATCAGCCCCCGCCTGCTGGAGAAGGTCCTGTACTTTGCAAGCTATATCGTTACCGATCCCGGTCTGACCCCGCTGGAAAAGAAGCAGCTGCTGACCGAGAAGGAATACCGTGAGATGCGTGAGCGCTACGGCGATGAGTTTGAGGCATCCATGGGTGCTGAGGCCATCCAGGAGCTGCTGAAGGAGATCGATCTGGATCAGCTGAGCGCTGAGCTGACCGCTGAGGTGGAAAAGTCCTCCGGCCAGAAGAAGGTCCGCATCCTGAAGCGTCTGG
Source organism: Faecalibacterium sp. Marseille-Q4137 (assembly GCF_017377535.1). Lineage (NCBI taxonomy): Bacteria > Bacillati > Bacillota > Clostridia > Eubacteriales > Oscillospiraceae > Faecalibacterium > Faecalibacterium sp. Marseille-Q4137. Next base: position 26,233 of record NZ_JAFREK010000026.1, on the reverse strand, counting down.
AGGTCGTTGAGGCATTCCGCATTTCCGGCAACCGCCCCGAGTGGATGGTCATGGACGTGCTGCCCGTGCTGCCCCCCGATCTGCGCCCCATGGTCCAGCTGGACGGCGGCCGTTTTGCCACCTCCGACCTGAACGATCTGTACCGCCGCGTGATCAACCGCAACAACCGTCTGCGCCGCCTGCTGGAGCTGGGTGCTCCCGACATCATCGTGCGCAACGAGAAGCGGATGCTGCAGGAAGCAGTTGACAGCCTGATCGACAACGGCCGCCGCGGCCGCCCGGTCACCGGCCCCAACAACCGTGCCCTGAAGAGCCTGTCCGATCTGCTGAAGGGCAAGCAGGGCCGCTTCCGCCAGAACCTGCTGGGCAAGCGTGTTGACTACTCCGGCCGTTCCGTTATCGTCGTCGGCCCTGAGCTGAAGATGGATCAGTGCGGTCTGCCCAAGGAGATGGCTCTGGAGCTGTTCAAGCCCTTCGTGATGAAGGATCTGGTCGAGAAGGGTGTTGCCAACAACATCAAGTCTGCCCGTAAGATGGTCGAGCGTGCAAAGCCCGAGGTCTGGGACAGCCTGGAGACCGTGATCAAGGGCCACCCGGTCCTGCTGAACCGTGCACCTACTCTGCACCGTCTGGGCATTCAGGCCTTCAACCCCGTGCTGGTCGAGGGCCGTGCCATCAAGCTGCACCCCCTGGCATGTACCGCATTCAACGCCGACTTCGACGGTGACCAGATGGCAGTTCATCTGCCCCTGGGCGAGGATGCCTGCCGCGAGGCCAAGATGCTGATGCTGGCTTCCGGCAACCTGCTGAAGCCCTCTGACGGCGCACCTGTTACCGTTCCTACTCAGGATATGATCCTGGGCAGCTACTACCTGACCACCGTTCGTGAGAACGAAGAGGGTGCAGGCAAGATCTTCCGTGATGAGAACGAGGCCCTGATGGCCTATGCAGAGCACGTTGTGACCCTGCACGCTCCCATCAAGGTCCGCCGCACCATGGTCATTGATGGTGTGGAGCGCACCGGTCTGGTGGATGCCACCGTCGGCCGGATCATCTTCAATAACCCCGTTCCTCAGAACCTGGGTTATATCGACCGCACCGACCCGGAGCACTGGCTGGAGTATGAGGTCAGCTTCCGCGTGACTAAAAAGACCCTGCCCGACATCATTTCCCGCTGCATGACCCGCAATGGCACCCGTGCCTGCGCAAAGATGCTGGACTCCATCAAGGCTCAGGGCTATAAGTACTCCACCCTGTCTGCAATCTCTGTTGCTGTGTGTGACGCTGTCATTCCTCCGCAGAAGGACGAGCTGATCGCTGACGCGGATAAGCAGGTCTCTCAGGTCAACAAGCTGTTCAACCGCGGCCTGATCTCTGAGAACGAGCGTTACACCCAGACCATCAACATCTGGCAGGCAACCACCGATAAGGTCTCCAAGGCGCTGGCAGCCAACCTGCCCAAGGACAACGAGATCTTTATGATGGCTGATTCCGGTGCGCGTGGTTCTATGAACCAGATCAAGCAGCTGGCCGGCATGCGCGGCCTGCTGGCCAACACCGCAGGTAAGACCATCGAGATGCCCATTCGTGCAAACTACCGCGAAGGTCTGAACATTCTGGAATATTTCGTTTCTGCCCGTGGCGCTCGTAAGGGTCTGGCCGATACCGCTCTGCGTACCGCTGACTCCGGCTACCTGACCCGCCGCATGGTCGATGTCTCTCAGGAGGTCATCGTCCGTGAGATCGACTGCGGCACCACCGACGGCCTGTGGGTCTCTGAGATCCACGAGGGCAAGGAGAAGATCGAGAGCTTCCGTGAGCGTATCATCGGTCGTTACGCCGTGGGCGATGTCATCAACCCCGTCACCGGCGAGGTCATCGTGCCCGAGGGCAAGATGATCGACCTGTACGATGCCAACGACATCGAGGCTGCAGGCATCACCAAGCTGAAGATCCGCAGCCTGCTGACCTGCCGCGCCAAGGTGGGTGTCTGCGCACACTGCTACGGCAGCGATATGGCAAACGGTGAGCCCGTCCAGCTGGGCGAGTCCATCGGTGTCATCGCAGCAGAGTCCATCGGCGAGCCCGGTACCCAGCTGACCATGCGTACCTTCCATACCGGCGGTATTGCATCTGCTGAGGATATTACCCAGGGTCTTCCCCGTGTTGAAGAGCTGTTCGAGAGCCGCCGTCCCAAGAGCATGGCCATTATGAGCGAGATCTCCGGTGTTGTCTCTCAGGATGACACCAAGAAGAATGTCGTCATCAAGGTCACCGGTAAGGACGAGAACGGTGCCGAGGTGGTGAAGAGCTACTCCATCCCCTTCACCCAGCATGCACGTGTCATGCCCGGCGATCGTGTGGAGAAGGGCGACATCATCACCCGCGAAGGTGTCCTGTATCCCCAGGATATCCTGGCCATCAAGGGTCTGAGCGATGTGCAGAACTACCTGATCAGCGAGGTCCAGAAGGTCTACCGTCTGCAGGGCGTTGAGATCAATGATAAGCATATCGAGGTCATCGTCCGCCAGATGTGCCGCAAGGTCCGCGTGACCGACTCCGGCTCCTCCGACCTGATCGGCGGTGCACTGGCAAACCGTCTGGAAGTTGAGAACATCAACGCCGAGCTGCAGAAGCGCATTGATGACGGTGAAGAGGGCATCAAGCTGGTCGAGTATCAGCAGGTGCTGCTGGGCATCACCAAGGCTGCCCTGGCAAACGAGTCCTTCCTGTCTGCCGCATCCTTCCAGGAGACCACCCGTGTCCTGACCGAAGCCGCCATCAAGGGCAAGGTTGACCCGCTGGCCGGCCTGAAGGAGAACGTCATCATCGGTAAGCTGATCCCCGCCGGTACCGGTCTGCCGGAGGTGCGTGAGGATCTGAAGCGCCGTGAGCAGGAGCGCGACGAGGCTGTTGCCGCTGAGCTGGCTGCAGCAAACCAGCAGTAAAACTCTGTCTGCCCGGAACTGAATCAATCCATGAGCCGCCTTTCCCTGAACGCAGGGGAGGGCGGCTTTTTTGATTTGAAACTCCCTTCGTCATTGCTTCGCAATGCCACCTCCCTCTGGGAGGGAGGCCTGCTTGGCCCGAAGCAGGGGAAAGGCCCCCTCTGAGAGGGGGCTGTCTGCGCAGCAGACTGAGGGAGTAAAGGAAAAATCGGCGGTTGAGTCCTTCGGCGAATAAAACAAAAAAATATTGGAAAAACTGTTGACATTCCTAATCAAAACGAGTATTATATAACTGTTGCGCGTCCCCATAGGGGAAGTGCGGCTAAAAAGTCGGAAAATATCCGATGTTCACTATTAAGAAAGGAGAAACAAAATGCCTACTTTTAACCAGCTTGTACGCAAAGGCCGTGAGGTCCTGGTTACCAAGAGCACCGCTCCCGCCCTGCAGAAGACTTATAACTCTCAGAAGAAGCAGTACTCTGATCTGAGCAGCCCCCAGAAGCGTGGTGTCTGCACTGCAGTTCGTACCATGACCCCCAAGAAGCCTAACTCTGCTCTGCGTAAGGTTGCTCGTGTCCGCCTCACGAATGGTATCGAGGTCACCTCTTACATTCCCGGTATCGGCCATAACCTGCAGGAGCACTCCGTCGTGCTGATCCGTGGCGGCCGTGTTAAGGACCTGCCCGGTGTGCGTTACCACATCATCCGTGGTACCCTGGATACTCAGGGTGTGGCAGGCCGTAATCAGGCCCGCTCCAAGTACGGCGCAAAGCGTCCTAAGGCCGGTGCTGCAAAGAAGTAATTGAGGACAACCGCCATAAACGGCTTTCCATTATATAAATAACAAGTCCGCATTGTGCGGAGGGTAACGGTTTATGTAAGGTCAGCTCTTTGTGACACAACGGGAGTTTTATTACTTTCGAGTACCGATGATATCATTCTGTGAAGGAGGGAAGAAAGATGCCTAGAAGAGGTAACATTGCTAAGCGCGATGTCTTAGCTGATCCTATTTACAATTCCAAGATGGTCACCCGTCTGGTCAACAGCGTGATGCTGGATGGCAAGAAGGGCGTCGCTCAGAAGATCGTTTACGAGGCTTTCTCCATGATTCAGGAAAAGACCGGCAACGATCCTCTGGAAACTTTCGAGAAGGCGATGGAGAACATCATGCCCAGCCTCGAGTGCAAGACCCGCCGTGTTGGTGGTGCTAACTACCAGGTTCCTCTGGAAGTCAGCCCTGCCCGCCGCGAGACCCTGGGTCTGCGCTGGCTGACCGCTTACAGCCGCAGCCGTGGTGAAAAGACCATGGCCCAGCGTCTGGCCGCCGAGATCATGGATGCTGCCAACAACACTGGTAACGCCGTGAAGAAGCGCGAGGATACCCACAAGATGGCCGAGGCCAACAAGGCTTTCGCTCATTTCCGTTATTGATCTGTTCTGTAGGAGGTTAATTTCATGGCTACACCCAGAGAAGTTTCTCTTCAGATGACGAGAAATATCGGCATTATGGCCCATATCGATGCTGGTAAGACTACGACTACCGAGCGTATTCTGTACTACACCGGCATCAACCACAAGATCGGCGAAGTCCACGATGGCGGTGCCACCATGGACTGGATGGTTCAGGAGCAGGAGCGTGGTATTACCATCACTTCCGCTGCTACCACCTGCTACTGGAGCCACTCTGAGACCCAGAAGGATCCGGTTGCATTCAAGAAGAACCGTCACCGCATCAACATCATCGACACCCCGGGCCACGTGGACTTTACTGTTGAGGTCCAGCGTTCCCTGCGCGTCCTGGACGGTTCTGTGACCGTTCTGGCTGCTAAGGGCGGTGTCGAGCCTCAGTCTGAGACCGTTTGGCGTCAGGCTGATGAGTACAAAGTCCCCCGCATGGTTTACGTCAACAAGATGGATACCATGGGTGCCGACTTCTTCCGCTGCATCAAGATGCTGCATGATCGTCTGCACGCCAACGGCGTGGCGATCCAGCTGCCCATCGGCCAGGAGGATACCTTCCGTGGTATCGTTGATCTGGTCGATATGAACGCTGAGGTCTACTATGACGACATGGGCAACGATATGCGCACTGAGCCCATTCCTGAGGATATGGTCGAGCAGGCCGAGGAGTACCGCAACATCCTGATCGAGGCTGTTGCCGAGAACGACGAAGTCCTGATGGAGAAGTATCTCGAGGGTGAGGAGATCACCCGCGAGGAGCTGAAGGCTGCCATCCGCAAGGAGACCATTGCCAACACTCTGGTGCCCGTGGTCTGTGGTTCTTCCTACAAGAACCGTGGTGTCCAGAAGCTGCTGGACGCTATCGTGGATTATATGCCCGCTCCTACCGACGTTGAGGACATCAAGGGTGTGAACCCTGAGACCGAAGAGCAGGAGACCCGTCCGTCTTCCGACGACGCTCCCTTCGCAGCTCTGGCTTTCAAGATCGCAACCGATCCGTTCGTTGGTAAGCTGGCTTACTTCCGTGTCTACTCCGGTAAGGTCGAGGCTGGTACTACTGTCTACAACTCCGTGAAGGACGCTAGAGAGCGTATGGGCCGCATCCTGCAGATGCACTCCAACCACCGCAAGGATATCGACTGCTGCTATGCAGGTGATATCGCTGCTGTTGTCGGTCTGAAGAACACCACCACTGGTGATACTCTGTGTGATGAGAATCATCCCATCATTCTGGAGTCCATGAAGTTCCCCGAGCCCGTTATCCGCGTTGCAATCGAGCCCAAGACCAAGGCCGGCAACGAGAAGATGGGCATTGCGCTGGCAAAGCTGGCCGAAGAGGATCCTACCTTCAAGACCTACACTGATGAAGAGACTGGTCAGACCATCATCGCAGGTATGGGCGAGCTCCATCTGGAGATCATCGTCGACCGTCTGCTGCGTGAGTTCAAGGTCGAGGCCAACGTTGGCGCACCTCAGGTCGCTTACCGTGAGACCATCCGCAAGGAGGCCAATCAGGAGACCAAGTACGCACGTCAGTCCGGTGGTAAGGGCCAGTACGGTCATGTTAAGATCAAGATTGAGCCAAACGAGCCCGGCAAGGGTTACGAGTTCGTCAACGCCATCGTTGGCGGTGCCATCCCGAAGGAATACATCCCGGCTATCGACAATGGTATCCAGGGTGCTATGAAGTCCGGTGTTCTGGCTGGCTATCCTGTCGTTGATGTCAAGGTCACCCTGTGGGATGGTTCTTATCACGAGGTCGACTCCTCTGAAATGGCCTTCTCCATTGCAGGTTCTATGGCCTTCAAGGACGCTATGCGCAAGGCTGATCCCATCATCACCGAGCCCATCATGAAGGTTGCTGTTATCGTTCCTGATGAGTATCTGGGCGATGTCATCGGCGACCTGAACTCTCGCCGTGGCCAGATCCAGGGCATGGAGGCAATGGCAGGCACTCAGCGTGTCAACGCTTTCGTTCCTCTGGCTCAGATGTTCGGCTACGCCACCGACCTGCGTTCCAAGACCCAGGGCCGTGGCCAGTATGTCATGGAGCCTTCTCACTACGAGCCGGTTCCCAAGAACATTGCCGACCAGATCATTGCTGGCCGCACCAAGGCTTGATTGCCTGAAACAAAGTAAAATTTTGCCGGGGTAGTGTAGCTCCGGCAAAATTTCCTGTAAAAGCACTTGATTTTACAGGACAAATTTAGTAGAATAGTTTTGCAATGCAATTCTGTGTTTGCAGGACTGTTGTAACCAAATTCAATCCGTTTAAGGGAGGATATTCCAATGGCTGAAAAGGCAAAATTTGACCGTTCTAAGCCGCATGTTAACATCGGCACCATCGGTCACGTTGACCACGGCAAGACCACTCTGACCGCCGCTATCACCAAGTATCTGGCACTGAAGGGCGACGCAGACTTCATGGACTATGCCAACATCGATAAGGCTCCCGAGGAGCGCGCTCGTGGTATTACGATCAACTCCGCTCACGTCGAGTACCAGACCGATGCTCGTCACTACGCTCACGTTGACTGCCCGGGCCATGCTGACTACGTTAAGAACATGATCACCGGTGCTGCTCAGATGGACGGCGCTATCCTGGTCGTTGCTGCTACCGATGGTCCCATGCCCCAGACCCGTGAGCACATCCTGCTGGCTCGTCAGGTCGGCGTGCCTTATATCGTCGTGTTCATGAACAAGTGCGATATGGTCGACGACGAGGAGCTGCTGGATCTGGTCGAGATGGAGATCCGTGAGCTGCTGAGCGAGTATGACTTCCCCGGCGACGACACCCCCATCATCCGTGGCTCCGCTCTGAAGGCTCTGGAGTCCACCTCCAAGGATCCTGATGCACCCGAGTATGCTTGCATCAAGGAGCTGATGGACGCTGTTGACTCCTACATCCCCAACCCGGATCGTGAGGAGGACAAGCCCTTCCTGATGCCCATCGAGGACGTCATGACCATTTCTGGCCGTGGTACCGTTGCAACCGGTCGTGTTGAGCGCGGTATTGCTAAGGTTGGCGACGCTATGGAGATCGTTGGCATTAAGCCCGATCGTCTGAGCACCACCATCACCGGCCTGGAGATGTTCCGTAAGTCTCTGGACTTCGCTGAGGCTGGCGATAACATCGGCGCTCTGCTGCGTGGTGTTGACCGTACCCAGATCGAGCGTGGCCAGGTTCTGGCTAAGCCCGGCACTGTCCATCCCCACAAGGTCTTCGAGTCTCAGGTCTACGTCCTGACCAAGGACGAAGGCGGCCGTCACACCCCCTTCTTCTCCAACTATCGTCCTCAGTTCTACTTCCGTACCACTGACGTGACCGGCATCATCACCCTGCCCGAAGGCACCGAGATGTGCATGCCCGGCGATAACGTTCAGATGCACGTTGAGCTGCTGACCCCCGTTGCTATGGAAGAGGGCCTGCGTTTCGCTATCCGTGAGGGTGGCCGTACCGTTGGTTCCGGCGTTGTTGGCAAGATCATTGAGTGATTTTGACCCTTCGCGCCTGTTCTAAGGCAAAAGGTTAAACTTACAAAGAGCCTTCCCATTCCGGAGAGTGGGAAGGTTCTTTTTGCGCTATCAGATCCTCTGCCCGAGATGGCAGGGGATTTTTGTTTTTGCCAAAAAGTGCTTTACAAATAAAGGTTGTTATGATATCCTGACATTAAAGAGAGAAGATGTCGGAGAATGGAGGATTGCACGATGGCGTTTGACTATAAGAAGGAGTACAAGGAGTTTTATCTTCCACCCAGAAAGCCGGGTATTGTGACTGTTCCGCCGATGAATTTTGTGTCTGTACAGGGTAGGGGAGACCCCAATGAACTAGGTGGAGAGTATCAGGCGGCAATGGAGTTGCTGTATGGCATTGCCTTTACTATCAAGATGAGCTACAAGGGAAGCCATAAGATCGACGGTTACTTTGAATATGTTGTCCCACCGCTGGAGGGTTTGTGGCATCAGGAGGGGGTGGACGGTGTGGACTACGCCCACAAAGAATGCTTTGAGTGGACAAGTATGATCCGCCTGCCGGATTTTGTGACCCGGGAAGTGTTCGATTGGGCCGTTCAGGAAGCGACTGCAAAAAAGAAGAAGGATTTCTCCAAAGTGCAGTTCTTCCACTATGATGAGGGACTTTGTGTGCAGTGTATGCATGTTGGTTCTTATGATGCCGAACCGGAGACGCTGGAGCAGATGGATGCTTTTGCGCGGGAACAGGGTTATGAGACAGATTTTACAGGGCACCGCCGCCACCACGAAATTTACCTCAGCGATCCGCGCCGGACAGCACCGGAAAAACTGAAAACAGTACTGCGGCATCCTGTTCGTGCAAAATAAAATCGGGAAAGTTCACAAAGACTGTCGATTTTCGTTGTGAGATGTGCTATACTAAATCTACCTATAGAAACATCTCGAAAAAGGGAGGAGAACATCATGCAGCATGAAACTGTCATCGTGCTGGACTTTGGCGGCCAGTACAATCAGCTGATCGCGCGCCGTGTCCGCGAGAACAATGTCTACTGTGAAATCTATTCCTACAAAACTGACCTGTCGGTCATCAAGGCGAAGAACCCCAAGGGCATCATCTTCACCGGCGGCCCCAACAGCGTCTATCTGGAAGATTCGCCCACCATCGACCCCGAGATCTTCAACTGGGGCATCCCTGTGCTGGGAATCTGCTACGGCAGCCAGCTGATGATGCACCTGCTGGGCGGTCATGTCTGCCGCGCCCCTGAGCGTGAGTACGGCAAGACCGAGGTCTTTGTGGACAACAGCAGCAAGATGTTCGAGGATGTTCAGCCCTCCACCATCTGCTGGATGAGCCACAACGACTACATCGAGCAGGCAGCCCCCGGCTTCAAGATCACCGCACACACCGTGAACTGCCCTGTGGCTGCTGCAGAGAACGCCGAGAAGGGTCTGTACGCTGTTCAGTTCCACCCGGAAGTGCTCCACACCGCTGAGGGCAAGAAGATGCTCCGCAACTTCGTGTATAACGTCTGTGGCTGCTCCGGTGACTGGAAGATGGACTCCTTCGTGGAGAACAATGTCAAGGCCCTGCGGGAGCGCATTGGCGACGGCAAGGTGCTGTGCGCCCTGTCCGGCGGCGTGGATTCCTCTGTGCTGGCTGCGATGCTGGCAAAGGCCATCGGGAAGCAGCTGACCTGCGTGTTTGTGGACCACGGTCTGCTCCGCAAGAACGAAAAGGAAGAGGTCTGCTCTGTCTTTGGCCCGGGCAATGCCAACGGCTTTGATATCAACTTCATCTGTGTGGATGCCCGCGACCGCTATTTCAGCAAGCTGGCCGGTGTTACCGAGCCCGAGCGCAAGCGTAAAATCATCGGCGAGGAGTTCATCCGCGTCTTTGAGGAGCAGGCAAAGCAGATCGGCAAGGTGGATTTCCTGGCACAGGGCACCATCTACCCTGACGTTGTGGAGAGCGGCCTGGGCGGCGAATCCACCGTCATCAAGAGCCACCACAATGTCGGCGGCCTGCCCGATACCGTGGACTTTAAGGAGCTGGTGGAGCCCCTGCGCAACCTGTTTAAGGATGAGGTGCGTCAGGTTGGCCGCGAACTGGGCCTGCCTGAGTATCTGGTCAGCCGTCAGCCGTTCCCCGGCCCCGGTCTGGGCATCCGCATCATCGGCGAGGTGACCCCCGAAAAGGTCGCCATCGTGCAGGATGCAGACGCGATCTGGCGTGAGGAGATCGCCAAGGCGGGTCTGGATAAGGAGATCAACCAGTATTACGCTGCTCTGACCAATATGCGCAGCGTCGGCGTGATGGGTGACGAGCGCACCTATGACTACGCTGTGGCCCTGCGTGCCGTGACCACCACCGACTTTATGACGGCTGAGAGCTACAATGTGCCCTGGGATGTTCTGGGCACCGTGACCAGCCGTATCGTTAATGAGGTCAAGCACGTCAACCGTGTGTTCTATGATTGCACCGGTAAGCCGCCTGCCACCATCGAGCTCGAGTAATCTGCAAACCCTGAAAAGTATTGATGCAATGCAATATTTTGAGAGCCAAAAGACTCTGTGATACTGCTTTGATACTATCAGGCGATTATTCATAAAGAGAGACATGAGAATGCCCTCTGAGAAACGGTAAGTTTTTCAGAGGGCATTTTTGTGTCTTTTATTCTTTACGCCACTTTTTCTTCGGCTCGTACCGGCCGCAGCCGTCGGCAGTCTGAGGCCAGTTGAGCTTCCATTCCAGATACTCTTCCTTGGTGATCTCGCCCTCCCGGAGCTGCTTCTTGCGGAGCTGCCACTCCTTTAAGAACTCATCCAGCAGGCGATAGCGGAAGCTGACTGCCATGTGCTTTTCCGGGAAATCTGGGTCGGTGGTGTCTGTGACCTCGTAGAGCCGGGTGCCGGGGTAGTGCTCGTCCAGCTCGAACAGAGTGTACATCACATCCTCTGCGGCGTACAGGGTCGGCTCATAGAGGGAACGGTAGTTCACGTCCAGCACCTCCGCAATCTTGCGGAGCAACTCTTCCTTGGGTGTGCGGGTGTTGCTTTCGTATTGTGCGATACGGATGTCTGCGCTCTTCTCCTCAAACCCGATGGCAATGCCCAGTTCTTTCTGGGTCATACCTCGGAGGTTACGGGCACGTTTGATGCGGTCACCGACTGCCATGCGATTGCCTCCTGACTTAAACATATTTGTTGAACCCAGTATAGCACAGAAAAACAGGAGGTGCAATAGAAAATAAACAAAAAAGTTTAAGATTTTACCCAAAAGCCTCTTGACTTAACGAAATATGTTTAGTATAATGAGAATGCAAAAAGATAAGCAAAAATGCTTAGTAAAATTGAATGACCGCCAAACTGACCCAAACCGCCAAGACCTTCCGAAAGGAAGCGAGCGCTCCGTAAGGGGACGGCACAGCACCGCAAAGGGGATATGCCTGCCGGAAGTCAGCGAGGATGAAGCGGCACCGAAACGAAACCGACAAGGAAAGGACAAAAAATGGCAAATAGCATTTTTATCAAGGCAGACGAGCTGGCAAAGGAGCTGGACATCTCGCAGGGTCTGGCGTACAAGATGATTGCCCAGTGGAACGAGGAACTGAGGGCCAAGGGCTACACGACCGTGGGAGGCCGTGTAAGCAGGAGGTACTATCAGGAGAAGATCTACGGGGCAGGAGAGGAGTGATAAGATGCCAGCCTACAAAGACAGCAGGCAAGGCACATGGTACGCTTCCTTCTACTTCGAGAACTGGCAAGGTGTGAAGCAGAAGAAGCTGAAACGGGGGTTTGCCACCAAGAAGGACGCTCTGGCGTGGGAGCGGGAGTTCCTTCTTCAGCAGGCGGCAGACCTGACCATGACCTTTGAAGCCTTCGTGGAAATTTATATCACGGACAAGAAAAAGCGACTCCGGGAAAACACCTGGTCTGTCAAGGAGCATATCATCCGAACGAAAATCTTACCGTACTTCAAAGAAAAGCGGCTCAGCGAGATCAAGCCGCGGGATGTGATCGCATGGCAGAACGAGATGCTGAACTACCGGGACAAAAACGGCAAGGCCTACTCGCCGACCTACCTCAAGACGCTCCATGGACAGCTCAGTGCCATTCTGAACCACGCCGTCCGGTTCTACGGGCTGAAATCAAACGCAGCGGCCACAGCCGGGTGCATGGGGTCGGAAAAGCACAAGGAGATGCTCTTCTGGACAAAGGAGGAGTACCTCAAGTTCGCGGAAGCGATGATGGACAAGCCGCAGTCCTATTACGCTTTTGAGGTCCTCTACTGGTGTGGCATCCGGGAGGGCGAGCTGCTGGCTCTGACTCCGGCAGACTTCGACTTGGACAAGGGGCTGCTCTCCATCACCAAATCCTATCAAAGGCTGAAAGGCCGGGATGTGATCACCGACCCGAAAACACCCAAGAGCGTCCGGGTCATCCAGATGCCGCAGTTTCTGACGGACGAGATCAGGGACTATCTGAAATCCTTCTACAAAGTCCAGCCGGATCAGCGGATCTTTGAGGTGACCAAGAGCTACCTGCACCACGAGATGGACAGGGGAGCCAAGGAGGCCGGGGTGAAGCGGATACGAATCCACGACCTACGGCACTCCCATGTGTCGCTGCTGATTGAAATGGGCTTCTCGGCTTTGGCAATCGCTGACCGGGTAGGGCATGAGAGTGTGGACATCACCTATAAGTACGCCCACCTCTTCCCCTCAAAGCAGCAGGAGATGGCGCAGAAGCTGGACATGGAACGAAAGGAAGGATGAAGATGGAACGAGTGCTCGACCAGCAAGGCCGCTGGCGGAACAAGGTGGTAGCCTTCCGAATGTCCCCGGAAGAGGACGAGGTTCTGGAAGCCAAAGTAAAGCTCTCCGGGCTGACCAAACAGGAGTATATCATCCGCCGCTTGACCGACCGGGAAATCACCGTGGTAGGCAACCCAAGGGTCTACAAAGCCCTACGAGGCCAGATGGAGCTGATCTATCAGGAATTACAGCGGCTGGCCGTGGATGAAGAAGTCCCGCCGGACTTGCTGGAGACCTTGCAAATGGTAGCCCTGACGTTGAACGGACTTAAGGAGGAATGCGAATGACGGACAATAGAAAAACGACCGTACCGGGTGCATCTGTTGGCGCAGATGCGGTACAGTCGTCTGATAAAATTACCACCAATATTATAACAAATTCGGGCAAGCAAATCAATCTGCAAGCCGCGAAAAAGTCAAACAATTTCGGACTGAACACGGTATCAATGACCGAGCTGTACGACACGGTGTATCCACCCCGGAAGCCCATCGTGAACGACCTGCTGTACAGTGGCACCTACCTCTTTGTAGGAGCACCCAAGGTGGGCAAGTCCTTCTTCATGGGGCAGCTCGCCTACCATGTGGCGATGGGGCTTCCGTTGTGGGAGTACGAGGTGCATCAAGGCACCGTCCTCTATCTGGCGTTGGAGGATGATTACGCCCGGCTGCAGCGGCGGCTCTCCCGGATGTTCGGGGTAGAGGAGACCAGCAATCTCTACTTCGCAACGCAAGCTAAGTCCGTGAGCGAGGGACTTGACCAGCAGTTGGAAGGATTCATCCGGGAGCACCCGGATGTACGGCTCATCATCATCGACACCCTGCAGAAGGTGCGGGAGATCGGCGGTGACCGATACAGCTACGCCAGCGACTACGAGATCGTGACCAAACTGAAAACTTTCAGCGACAGGTACGGCATCTGCCTGCTGGTGGTTCATCACACCCGGAAGATGGAAGCCGAGGACAGCTTTGATATGATCTCCGGCACCAACGGTCTGTTGGGTGCAGCGGATGGCGCATTCATCATGCAGAAGAAGCGGCGCACGGACAACACCGCACTACTGGACATCGTGGGGCGTGACCAGCCGGATCAGGAGCTGACATTGGAGTTCAACCGAGAACGCTGTGTCTGGGAGTTCCAAGGAGCCGAAACGGAACTTTGGAAGCTGCCGCCCGACCCGCTTCTGGAAGCGGTGGCAAAGATGCTCACCCCGGAACAGCCAGAGTGGAGCGGTACGCCCACGGAGCTGCTGGAACGTCTGCCGGGTGTGAGCATACAGGCAAACATCCTGACCCGGAAGCTGAACGTGAGTGCCGACAGGCTCTACAACGATTATGGAATTCGGTACGAAAGCAAGCGCACCCATGAGGGCAGAGTGGTCAAATTAACGCTGGAAAATTCTGGGACGTGACGATTCGTGACGGTTGTGACGGTATTTTTGCTACTATGTAAAATACCGTCACAATCGACACAACCGACACGGGATGGTGATAATGATGAAAAATGTGCAGATTTCGCAGGAACTTTTCGTCGCCTTGCTGCATTATCATTTGAGCGGCGAAAATGAGTACGAAGAGGTCATTGAGCAGGGTCTGGAGCAAAAATTGGATGCGATGCTGCGGCATGAGCTGTATGCCCAGTACAAGACAGCACCCACCGAGGAACAGCGGGAGCAGGCTCGGCAGGAGTATCTGGACAGACGAGGCGTGCCAGAAAGCTTCCGCTGGTGAGTCCCTCTATTGGCAAAGTACAGGAGCGTGTCACGCTCCTGTGAATGCAATCACGCAGGAAGGTGGTGTTGGACCGGGCAGCGGCGAGGTACAGCGAAACCCCGTCCGCAGACGGAAGCCCCCGGCAGGGCGCAAAGGCATCTTTTGATGGACGGAACGTCTGTCAAAAGTGCTTTTGCGTTACTTTCGACGAAAGTAACAAAGCCTTTGCCGTGTCCGGCACCAGTTACTTCCACAGAGAAAGGACGTGCGATTGAAAAGAACCATTTCCGCAATGCGGGGTCCCGGCTCCCTCAACCATAACCGGAGAAGTTTCACCGCTGAAAACGTTGACCCGAAGCGCAGCAGCCTGAATGTCGTGTACCGGGATGAGCCGATTCAGAAGGTGTACCACGAACTGTTTGACGAGGCAGTGAAGCGTTACAATGCCAAGCAGAAGCGCAAGGACCGCTGTATCACCGACTACTATGAGCACCTGCGGACAGGCAAGCAGGAAAAGCTTTTCCATGAGCTGATCGTCCAGATCGGCAACAAAGATGATATGGGTGTCCTGACCGAGAATGGCGCACTGGCAAAGGAACTGCTGGACGAGTATATGCAGGGCTTCCAAGAGCGGAACCCGACACTGCGGGTGTTCGGGGCTTTCCTCCACATGGATGAAGCTACGCCCCATCTGCACATCGACTTCGTGCCGTATGTGTCCGGCTGGAAAGGCAAAGGACTGGACACCAAGGTGTCCCTGAAGCAGGCGCTGAAAGCCTTGGGCTTTGCAGGCGGTTCTAAACGGGAATCCGAGCTGAACCAGTGGATCAACGCCGAGAAAGAGCAGCTTGCCGCCGTGATGGAGCGGCACGGCATCGAGTGGGAACAGAAAGGCACCCACGAAGAGCACCTGTCTGTGCTGGACTTCAAAAAGCAGGAGCGTAGTAAAGAGGTAGCGGCTCTGGAAGCTGCCAAGCAGGAGTGCCAGACCGACCTGACCGAAATGCAGGAACAGCTGGAAACAGCGCAGACAGCCGTAGAAGCCGCTGAAGAGCGGGTACAGAAAGCAGAGCTGACCTACCAGAAGCAGAGCCAGAAGCTGAACAAGCTGGCTCCCATTATGGAAGGTTTGGAAAACCTGTCAGCGCAATACTCCCAGCGGCCAGAAGAATGGGTGCCAGAAGCAGCCACATTTGAGACCGCCAAGAGCTATCGGGAGAAGAAGGCCATGCCGCTGATCCAGAAGTTGGTGAAGGTACTCTTTGCCCTCCATCGGAAGTACTGGGAGGTTAAGAACGAGAGGGATAAGTACCAGTATTTCTATCAGGACGAGAAGAAAGCTACCCGCCATTTGAGCCAGCAGCTGGAACAGGTAAAAGCTGAGAATTTGCAGCTCTATGCGATGAAACGTGATTTCAGGCGAGTATGGAACTATTTCGGTGCCGAAAAGATGCAGCAGGTCATTGGGTTTATGAGGGAGCAGGAGCAGACCACAGATAGGAGCCAGAAGAAGAGCAGACAGAACAGTGTAGAGCTGTAAGCATAGCAGACCCCCGCCAGCGGATGTTGGCGGGGGTCTGTACATATAAGTGATATTTTACTCAAAAAGTTCCGGGGCAATATCCGTCAGAGCAAATCCGGGAATGTCTTTCTCGTCTTTGTAGGTGCCATCTTCAGCCAGAAACTCGACCTTTGCAAAGTCCGCAACTGGAATCTCAGATTCACAGACATACCAGTTCAGGTAGTCATTAGCGGTTTGTTTGAGGGTTGAGGCAACGCTGCGGTCAGCGTTATACTTGTCGCAGAAAGTGCGCCAAGGCAGATATCGCCAGATTTTACCATTGGTCTTGATGGTAATGCGGCACATGATTTTGTCGTTGGACAGACCGGTGTTTTTTGCACCGGCATGGTCATTGGCAGTCAGCCAGACGACAGGATGATAGTTTTCATATTTGTCAACGGCTTTGATGCCAATTTCATGCCCATTGAAGTACAGCGGCTCCTGATGGAAAGTTGCACCATCGTACTTTAGGTTGGAAGGCGTCAGCACTAATTTCCCAGTGGCCGAAATCATCCGATATTTGATAAGGCTGGTGTAGTGATACAGGTTTTCAGGCAGCTTGGTCTTTTTCACTTTCATTTGTTTCCCTCCAAAATCGTAGATGCTTACTAATACGAAACACCGTCTGAGATGCAGATAGTGGACGAGATTGAAAAAAGTGTACACTATCTCGCTGAAAAAAGCAATAGAAATTTTTATCGGCTTGCAATCACGGAAAAGCTGTGGTACGCTTTACTAGGATAGTATAAAGGGAAAGTATATCCTTTTTGGGAAAAACACCATGGTGTACCAATAGTGGTACATTTACTATGTTAAAATGAAAGAAAACAATGCGGAAATCCGCATTTGATGGAGGAAATAAAAATGGTAGACACCAAAAAAGAGCAGGAACGCGAAGAGCTGCACCGTGCAATCTGGGCGATTGCGGATGATCTGCGCGGCGCAGTGGACGGATGGGATTTTAAGAGCTACGTTCTCGGTACGATGTTCTACCGTTATATTTCGGAGAACATCGCCAGCTATATCAATCAGGGCGAAATTGATGCAGGCAACCCGGATTTCCGCTATGAAGATATGTCTGATGCAGAGGCAGAGCAGGCACGGGAAGGACTGGTACAGGAAAAAGGGTTCTTCATCCTGCCCAGTGAGCTGTTCTGCAATGTGCGGGCAAAAGCGGCCAGCGATGAAAACCTCAACGAAACGTTGGAAACGGTGTTCCGGCACATTGAGGAATCCGCAAAGGGCAGCTCCTCTGAGGGACAGTTTGCAGGGCTGTTTGATGATTACGATGTCAACAGCAATAAGCTGGGTGCGACTGTTGCCAAGCGCAATGAGAAGCTCGTGAAACTGCTGAACGGCGTGGCAGATATGAACCTTGGCGATGTGAAAGAGCATGACATTGATGCCTTTGGCGATGCCTATGAATACCTGATGACCATGTACGCCAGCAATGCGGGCAAGTCCGGCGGCGAGTTCTTTACGCCTGCCGATGTTTCGGAGCTGCTGACCCGGCTGGGTACCGTAGGCAAGAAGGAAATCAACAAGGTCTATGATCCTGCCTGCGGTTCCGGTTCGCTGCTGCTGAAGGCAGAAAAGGTGCTGGGACGGGATGCCGTGCGCAACGGCTTCTTTGGACAAGAAATCAACATCACAACGTACAACCTGTGCCGCATCAATATGTTCCTGCACGACATCGAATTTGACAAATTCGACATTGCCTGTGAGGACACGCTGACCAATCCGCAGCACTGGGATGATGAACCCTTTGAGCTGATCGTATCGAATCCGCCGTACTCCATCAAGTGGGCCGGTGACGAGAATCCGCTGCTCATCAATGACCCGCGTTTTGCTCCGGCTGGTGTGCTGGCTCCGAAGAGCAAAGCGGACTTAGCGTTTATCATGCACTCGCTGGCATGGCTGGCTTCCAACGGTACGGCTGCAATCGTCTGCTTTCCCGGCATCATGTACCGTGGCGGCGCAGAGCAGAAGATCCGCAAGTATCTGGTGGACAACAACTTCATTGACTGCATCATCCAGTTGCCGAGCAATCTGTTCTTCGGCACCAGTATTGCCACCTGCATCATGGTGCTGAAAAAGGGTAAAACGGATAATAAAGTGCTGTTCATTGACGCTTCTTCCGAGTGTGTCAAGGTGACGAACAACAACAAGCTCACGCCGGAGAACATTAACAAAATAGTGGACACCTTTGCACAGCGGGCAGAAGAAGCGCACTTCTCCCATCTGGCGGAGTATTCCGAGGTGCAGGAAAATGACTATAACCTGTCGGTTTCCACTTATGTGGAAGCCAAGGACACCCGCGAGAAGATCGACATTGTGAAGCTGAACGCTGAAATTGCGCAAATCGTAGCACGAGAAAACGAACTGCGGGCTGCTATTGACCAGATCGTGGCAGAAATCGAGGGCTGAGATGGAAAGCGAAAAGAAAGATTCTGCATTGGTACGTTCTTCTGCGGCGGAATACCTGACCTTTGTTGCCTCTACGGGCGAGGACAGGGACAGCATTGAGATGCGCTACGAGGATGAAAACATCTGGCTGACGCAAAAGATGATGGCGACCCTTTACGATGTGGGGCTTCCGACCATCAATGAGCATATCAAAAAGATTTATGCTGACCATGAGCAGGACGAGGCGGCAACGATTCGGAAATTCCGAATAGTTCAAAATGAGGGTGGCCGACAGGTTACTCGCAGCGTAAACCACTATAATCTGCAAATGATTATTGCGGTCGGCTTCAAGGTGAACAACCAGCGGGCGGTGCGGTTCCGTGTCTGGGCAAATCAGATCGTGGAGCAGTACACCATCAAGGGGTGGGCAATGGATGAGGAGCGCCTGAAAAACGGCGGCACAGTCCTGACCAAGAAATACTTTGAAGAGCAGTTGGAGCGTATCCGGGAAATTCGCATTTCGGAGCGCAACTTCTACCAGAAACTCACTGACATTTACGCTACTTCGCTGGATTATGACCGCAACGCGCTGACCACAAAAGAGTTCTTTGCGAAGGTGCAGAACAAGATGCACTATGCCGTGCATCGCCATACGGCGGCAGAGCTGATCTATGAGCGGGCGGATGCTGAAAAGCCGCACATGGGGCTTCACACATGGAAGGACGCTCCCAACGGCAAAATTAAAAAGAGCGATGTTTCGGTGGCGAAAAACTATCTGACCGAAGATGAAATGAAATCCATGGAGCTGATCGTTTCGGCATACCTCGACCTTGCCGAGAACCGTGCCCGCCGTCATATCCCCATGACCATGGAGGACTGGGCCAAGCGGCTGGATATCTATTTGCAGGCAGATGATCTGGAAGTGCTGAAGGATGCAGGCAAAATCTCGGCGCAGCTTGCAAAGATGCACGCCGAAACGGAGTTTGAAAAGTACCGTGTGGTGCAGGATCGGTTGTACCAGAGCGATTTTGACAGGTATTTGGAAGAAAGCACAGGTTTATAATGAATTGGGATCTTATGAACTTTCTTGCAACCAGTGCGCTAACGATTGCAATTTATGGGCTACAGCGCTCACATGAAAAAGAACGTGAGCAAATGGAAGTGGAGGCGCAGAAAAAAGCTGTTGCTGAAGCGGCAAGAGTTTTTTTGATTGATAATGAAGATGAAATAGAATACTTGCCGTTGTCAGCAATCGCAAAGAGCCTGAAATTCAAAAGAAAGCATCATAGAGCGATAACGACCAAGTTTTTAAGATGTAGTGAGGAAGTCCAAAAGGAAATCCTCAAGCAAGCCAATTTTCAGCCAATAGAGGTTTCTAAAGAACAGGTGAGTGCTGCATTAAAACGACTAAAAGATGATATTAAAGCGTGCGGTTTTGGGCGAGATACTTTATATGATGGGGCTAAATACTTTCATCGGGCGATGGAGCGTTATTCGGATGAAAAAATTGAAACCGTAAACCCGTACATATTTGAGGACATAAGGCGAACACACTTTTATCAAGGTGATTCACTCCAATTATTAAAAGACACGAGCTATAACGGAACGCTATACGGATATATGTATGATTACCTTCACTCCGCAGATTTGGGAAAATCCAAATGGCTACTGCAACCACCAATTGATATGGTTTGGTCGCAATGCGATTTAGCTGGATGCCCGGAAGAAATAATGACATTCTGGACGATGCGAGTTGTTATTGACTGTTGCCGGGTATTTGCTGAATCAGAAGAAGATTTTGTTTTTGATGAAGATTTGATTGAAACACAGGAAGATATGTACTATTATGCGGTGATGGCACTGTACAGTACCTATATTGCAAAGAAAGAAGAGGGTGCGGATGAGTAAGCTAGATGAACTGCTCCGGGAACTTTGCCCGGATGGCGTTGAGTATAAAGGATTCGATGAAGTTTGCACATTAAATGCCCGAATTGGCTGGCAACGGCTAACGAAAGCAGAGTATATGAGCAAAGGCGACTACTTGCTTATAACAGGAACTGACTTTACTGAAACACATGAAATTGATTATAGTACTTGTGTATATGTGACGGAAGAGCGATACAAGCAAGACTCGAAAATTCAATTGAAAAATGGAGATATCCTAATAACCAAAGATGGAACTCTTGGTAAAGTAGCGCAAGTAAAGGGGCTTGAAATGCCAGCTACATTAAATGGTGGAGTCTTTGTTGTTCGCTGTAAAGATGGTTCGTTAGAGAATCGGTTCATTCTGCACTATCTGTTGTCTAATCATTTTCAAAGTGTTGTTGAGCAACAGAAAACGGGTTCGACAATTAGTCACTTAACACAAACACTTTTTTCAAGGCTGATGATACCAATTCCACCACTAGAAATTCAGCGTGAAATTGTTCGTATTTTAGACAATTTCACGGAGCTTACAGCGGAACTTACAGCGGAACTTACAGCCAGAAAGACACAGTATAACTATTATAGAGATTATTTGCTAAGTTATAAAGATAACGTGAAAAAATATACAATAGCAGAATTGGCTGATACAAATATTGGGCTTGCAACATCGGTTACACAGCACAAACGGAATAGTGGTGTTGTGCTGATTCATAACTCGGATATTCAGCCAAACAAAGTTGTCTTGAAGTCAATTGAATATGTTAGTGAAGAATTTGCGGAGAAAAATAAAAAGAAAGTTTTGAGAAAAGGCGATATTATAACTGTTCACACAGGCGACGTGGGTACATCTGCTGTGATAGATGATGCGTTTGATGGAGCTATAGGTTTTACTACGATTACGACAAGAATTAGAGATAGAAAGGAAATAACGCCGGAATACTTGTGTCATTACTTAAACTCGCATCAGTGCAAACGAGATATAGAGAGTATGACAATTAGCGACAGGAACAATTTGAATCAAAAGAGCTATGAAAAATTAACGGTTCCAGTTCCACCTCTCGATGTCCAAAACCGCATTGTGAATGTACTGGACAACTTTGAGAAGATTTGCTCCGACCTCAACATTGGCTTGCCCGCAGAGATTGAAGCCCGGCAGAAGCAGTACGAGTATTACCGAGATAAGCTCTTGACATTTGCAGAAACCGGCAACACAATTTTGAGCAGAGCAGAGCAGAGCAGAGCAGAGCAGAGCAGAGCAGAGCAGAGCAGAGCA
>NZ_JAFREK010000026.1:0-4561 GCF_017377535.1 Faecalibacterium sp. Marseille-Q4137 | reverse complement strand
GAGCAGAGCAGAGCAGAGCAGAGCAGAGCAGAGCAGAGCAGAGCAGAGCAGAGCACTGATTAAGCTCTTGCAGTATGTGTTTGGCTATGCCATGTTGCCGCTGAGTGAGATTGCAAATGTTTTTCGTGGTGAGTATATCACTAAGAAAAATGAAAAAGCTGGTAATGTCCCCGTGATTTTGGGAGGGCAAGAACCGGCATATTATATTGACCGTGCTAACCACACCGGCGAAATTGTCGCGGTGGCTCGGAGCGGTGCATCTGCTGGATTTGTTTCTTACTGGGATGAACCGATATTTATTACGGATGGCTTTGGGTATGAAGTAAAGAAAGAAGTTGCCATACCGAAATATCTGTACTATGCGCTTAAGAATAAAGAAATAGAACTGAACGGTATGAAGCGTGGCGCAGGCGTTCCTCATGTGAGCGGCGAAAGATTGGGAGAGATAAATCTGCCAGTGCCGCCTATTGAGGAACAAAAGCGCGTTGTTTCTATCCTTGATCGCTTTGATGCTATCTGCAATGATTTGACCGGCGGTCTGCCCGCAGAGATTGAAGCGAGACGAAAGCAGTACGAGTATTACAGGGATAAGCTGTTAAACTTTGGAAAGTGAGGAGAAAAATGGATAATCAAACGTTATTTGATGTGAAGAATGCGGTTGAAGTAATGTCGAAAGCATTAAAGCTGTTTGCCGAAAAAATAACGGAATTGATGAATTGGTATCACATTAACCAGGATACCATAAACGAATATCTTAAGGCGTTTGGTAATCTTATCCTTTGGAGAAATGCGGTAAACAGGTTGAGTGAAAATCAGATTGTATTTACGGAACAGTTGTCCGGGGATATGATTGAAAAAGTGAATAAGTCAACAAATGTAGATGAGGTTATACTTGAATACTATACGGAAAATGAAGAAAAGTGCTTGAGAAATCTTGTTGAGCGCTGTGGCGCAGCGGAATGCGTTATAGCATACAAGAAACTGTACCCTCAAATTGTGATTGCAGCGGAAATGGGATGCTTTCAGCTTGCATGTCTAGGGTTGTTTTCGCTGGAGGATGGTATTTTGTCGGACATTGTGAACCAGCCAAAAAATACTAGCTTCAAAAAACGAATGAGAGAAATTGAGGATAAGATCAACAACAAAATACCTCCGTCCCAAACAGATTTGAAGGTTTTTGCAGTGATGATTTCAATTGGTGCATTTCAGGAGACCGCTTTTGGAAATTCAGACTTTGATAAGCCGGAACCGAGTTACTTGAATCGACATTGGATATTACATGGCAGAAGTCATCGGGATTTTACAAAAATGGATTATATTAAAATGCTCTTGAGTTTGGATGCTTTGATTTTTATGGCAAATTTGGCTGAACGGACAGAGGAAAAAACAGATGAATTATAATGTTGTTGCGGCAACCAATGAAGATACCGTTGTTGCCACCTATGAACCCTCCAAGGTGCGCTCTGACAGCTACCAAAACGAGGCGGAACTGGAAAAAGAGTTTATCCGGCTGTTGTGCGAGCAGGGTTATACCTATCTGCCGCTGCATACCGAGGATGAACTGATTGCCAACCTCCGCAGCCAGTTGGAAGAGCTGAACCACTACCACTTTTCCGATACGGAGTGGCGGCAGTTTTTCAGTGATGTAATTGCCAACCCCAACGAGCATATTCCCGAAAAGACCCGAAAGATTCAGGAAGACAATGTGCAGGTATTGCACCGGGATGATGGCAGCTCCAAAAATATCACGCTGATCGACAAAAAGAACATCCATAACAACCGCCTGCAGGTCATCAACCAGTATGAGGTAGAACAAGCAGACGGTGCACGGCATGATAACCGCTATGATGTGACGATTCTGGTCAACGGCTTTCCGCTGGTTCATGTGGAGCTAAAGCGGCGCGGGGTGGCCATCCGGGAGGCGTTTAACCAGATCAACCGCTATCAGCGGGATTCGTTTTGGGCGGGCTGCGGCTTGTATGAGTATGTGCAGATTTTTGTGATCTCCAACGGCACAAATACCAAGTACTACTCCAACAGCACCCGCTACAATGCCATCAAGGATACCAAACACGGCAAGACGAAAAAGGAAAAGACCAGCAATAGCTTTGAATTTGCCTCCTACTGGGCCGATGCGAATAACCATGTGCTGACGGATCTGATCGACTTTACCCGGACCTTCTTTGCAAAGCACACGATTCTGAGCGTGCTGACCCGGTATTGCATCTTTACCTCAGAAAAGATGCTGATGGTGATGCGCCCATATCAGATCACGGCAACCGAGAGGATATTGAACCGCATCGAAATCGCCAACAACTACAAAAAGTATGGCAGCATTGAGGGCGGTGGCTACATCTGGCACACCACTGGCTCCGGCAAGACGCTGACCTCCTTCAAAACGGCACGGCTGGCATCGCAGCTAACCTACATCGACAAGGTACTGTTTGTGGTAGATCGCAAGGACTTGGACTATCAGACCATGAAGGAATATGACCGCTTTGAGAAGGGAGCGGCAAACTCCAACACCAGCACCACGATTCTGAAACGCCAGTTGGAAAACCCGGAAGCACATATCATCATTACCACCATCCAGAAGCTGGCGACCTTCATCAAGAAAAATCCGGGGCATGAGGTCTACCAGAAGCACGTTGTGATCATCTTTGACGAGTGCCACCGCAGCCAGTTCGGTGATATGCACAAGGCCATTGTTCACAATTTCAAAAAGTACCACCTGTTCGGCTTTACAGGAACGCCGATTTTTGCAGTCAACGCAGGAAGCTCCACTGATCCACGCTATTTCACCACGGCGCAGACGTTCGGCGACCAACTGCACACCTATACCATCGTTGATGCCATCAACGATAAGAATGTGCTGCCATTCCGGGTAGACTACATCAAGACGATGGACACAGAGCCAGACATGGACGATAAACAGGTTTGGGATATCGACCGGGAAAAGGCGTTCATGGCACCCAAGCGTATTTCTCTAGTGACAAAGTACATCCTCGACCACTTCGACCAGAAAACCTATCGGGGAGACAAATCGTATGAGTTTAATCTGCTGACGAATGTGGCAGAGGTGGCCTCTGCCCAGCGTGGTACGGTGGAGGAAATCAAGCAAAAACAGCGCGTCAGCGGATTTAATTCGATTTTCTGCGTGGCTTCTGTGCCGATGGCAAAGCTGTATTATCAGGAGTTCAAAAAGCAGATGGCGGCAGACCCGACCAAGCGGCTGCGCATTGCCACCATTTACAGCTATGGAGCTAATGAAGCGGAAACGGATGGCATTCTGGACGAGGAAAACCCGGAAGATACCTCCAACCTCGACCAGAGCAGCCGGGATTTCCTGGACGCAGCCATTCAGGATTACAACGAGATGTTCCACACGAACTACTCCACCGATGGCGAACGGTTTCAGAATTACTACAAAGATGTATCGCTCCGCATGAAAAATAAAGAGCTTGACCTGCTGATCGTGGTCAATATGTTCCTGACGGGCTTCGATGCTACTACACTGAACACCCTTTGGGTGGACAAGAACCTGAAGATGCACGGTCTGATTCAGGCGTTCAGCCGGACGAACCGTATCTTGAATAGCATCAAGACCTTTGGCAATATCGTCTGCTTCCGCAACCTGCAAAAGCGGGTGGATGCGGCAATTTCGCTGTTTGGAGATAAACATGCAGGCGGCATCGTTCTGCTGCGCAAATATGCGGACTACTACCACGGTTATATGGACGAGCAGGGAAAATACCATCAGGGCTATACGGATATGATCGATGACCTGACACAGAAGTTCCCGCTGACAGAGCCGCAGATCGTCGGAGAGCAGAACCAGAAGGACTTTATCGTGCTGTTTGGTGCACTGCTGCGGATGCGGAACCTGCTTTCCTCCTTTGATGATTTCAAAGGCAACGAGATGATCTCTGAACGGGATTTACAGGACTATTTGGGCCGCTATCAGGATTTGCGGGATGAATGGCGTAACAAGAAGCACGATGAAACCAAAGAGGACATCACGGATGATGTGGTGTTCGAGGTAGAACTGATTCGGCAGGTCGAGATTAACATTGACTACATTCTGATGCTGGTCAAAAAGTACCATGACACCCATTGCGATGACAAAGAGGTGCTCATCACGATTCGCAAGGCGATTGATGCCAGCCCGGAACTGCGTAGCAAAAAGCAACTGATTGAAACCTTTATTGCAGGGGTCAACGATGTGGATGACGTGATGGCAGAGTGGAACACTTATGTGTCCGAACAGCGGGAGAAAGAGCTTGCAAAGATCATCCAAGAGGAAAAGCTGAAGGAGCCGGAGACACGCAAATATCTGGCCAATGCGTTCCGTGACGGTGAGATCAAGACCGTGGGCACTGACATTGATAAGCTGATGCCTCCTGTTTCTCGCTTTGGCGGCGGTGGCCGTGCACAGAAGAAGCAGGGTGTAATCGATAAGCTGAAGAGCTTCTTTGATAAGTTCTTTGGGATTGGTGGAAGTTCAATGGCAGAGGATGATAGCAAATAATATTTGATATTAGGAAAAATATCTGCTATAATA
>NZ_JAFREK010000025.1:0-45662 GCF_017377535.1 Faecalibacterium sp. Marseille-Q4137 | reverse complement strand
GCACCCTTGGCACACGACTTTGGTACAAAGTCTAGTGTGTTACACCTTTCCAGAGGTGTATACGTTCCTGAAATGCAAAAAGCCCCATACCCAACACCTTAACGGTGCGGACATGGGACTTGATGCTTCCTCGGCCTAGCCGGGTACTCCGTAACCAATCCTGACAGGCAGTTGCCGTGTCATTTTTCGAAAACTGTTTTACGGATACCCAGCAAGTGGGAACTTCCTGTTTTTCGTTGTTTGCATGATGAGCTTGTTCCGCCTGCCACGCGGCAAACTCCCTCTGGCCTTCCTCGCTGTTCCAGCAGGCAAGGATGGCCGGGTAGAATGCCCGCGCCAGACGGTCAATGACTTCATCGGGATAAGGGGAAGCATTTGTGGACTTTTTCTTTTTGTTCAAACGCACGCTCCTTTGACTGTCCCACTGTGGCAAAGTCGGGCGAGAAAATCAAAGTTCCAATTTCATATCAGGCGCAAGGGCGCGGATGCTTTCCGCCCTGCACTTGCGGCTGGTGGCTCGTTGATGGCTTACAAGTGCCTGTCGTTATGCGATTTTTTCATCGTTCAGCAGTTCTTCAAACTGTGCCATATATGCCTTATGCTGTTTGAGAATCTTCGTGGTCTCCACTTTCACATAGGCATCATCAGGCACCTTAGGGAGATACTTCATCAGGAAATCAACATCCTGCTGGATTCGCCGGACAGCAGCTTCCAGTGCAGAATAGTTGATTCCGTAGATTCGTTTCTGCGGAGCAGAGCGGACCTCCGGGTGCAGAATCTCGTGCACGATCTGCTTGCGGTTCGGAAAATCGGCTCTGGCAAGGCGGTGCATATCAGCATCACGAACTTTGAACTGCCCGGACAGGATTTTCTCCTGCATACCGGGCACCATCTGTTCCATGATCTCTACGCCGCGCATGAATTTTTCAGAACGGGCAACGTAGGATTCGCTGACATTGTTCCGCTCCGCAATCTGCTTGCGGATGCTCGCTTCCGCAGAGGTGGGAGGAATTGTGTCAATTTGACACAATTCCTCCGGTGTGCTTTTCTTGGAAGCAGCTGTGTGCTGGTTGTTGCCGTTTCCACCGGGCTTTCGATGTTCCACACTGTACTGTTTTCCAATGAGGAACTTCTTCTGCTCCGGCGTGAGATTGCGCCGCCCCAACTGGTTCTTACAAATCCAAGCGAGGACTTCTTCCCGGTTTTCAAACGGGAGCGGCATCGTGGAGAAATAAATCTCTGGGTGCTTTTGGAGGATTGCATAACGATTGTGTCCGTCAACAAGTGTGTTGTTCCACACGATCAAAGGAGAAATCAGCTTGCCTTCCTTGAGGATATTTTCTTCAAGCTGCTTAAATTCATCATCGGTCAGAGGAGGAATCTGGGACTGGAACTCCGGATCGATTTTCAGATTGATCATACGCACACTCCTTTATCTCTCCTGCTGCGCCGGTTCTTCCTCCCGGAAAAAGGACGCAACATTCTGCTTTGCGGTTTTCAGTTTGAGCAGTTCGGACTTGGCTTCCTTGTACTGCTCGTAGAACTTTGCCTTTTCGGATGCCTGCTGCGCATACTCGGCTTCCAGTTTTTTCGGGCTGGGCAGCTTTGTGATGTTGTTTGCTTTGAAATAGGCTGCTGCCGCCCGGTACGCTGCCAGCTCTGCACGATGCTGTTCCTCAAAAGCTGTTGAGCAATCTTTTTTGTATTTCTATAAATAACAATCAAGAGGGCGACAACTTTTGTTGCCGCCCTCTTGATTGTTATTTATTCCCACGTTTTGGCTTTTTGTCGGACAACTATAATTTGGATCTGGTACAGAATGCTGGGAATTGCAGAAACCAATGAAAAAATACCCAAGGCGAGAGAATGTTTGATAAGGGCAAACAGTGCAAACAGGAGTAGTAGGAATAGCCATGGGTTACGCAAGTTTCGGTAGTATTTTTCTTTATCGGCATAGGAGGTGTGGAGTTCAAAAGGCTTTCCGTCGTTTGCTTTTTCTACGATCAATAGTTCGCGGTTAAAAGTTGTTGCGTTTGTTGCAATATAACCGCCTATTTCCGCCCATGGACGCAATCGAACTTTTCCGACAGAATAGTTTAGATTGATATTCTTGAAAAATACCTTGTAGCCCATATCCTCCAAAAAGTTAGCATAGTCTGTTGCGTTATCTTTTGATTTTTCTCCGATAAACTCTACACAATAGGTCACTTCGTCAGGATTACATTTTTCGAATTCATAGAGCATTCTTCCTGTCCGGACAAGTCGATAACCTTTTTCGGACATTTTGTTTAACCATTTTGCCTGTGCATTTAGCAATCCACCAAAGAAGCGATAACATTTTTTACTCATACTGCACCTCCAATAATTTCACTTGCAATGCTTACAAGTTCGGTTAGTCTTGCAAGCTCTTTTTCTGCAATTTCTTTTCCCTGTGCTGTAATGTGGTATTCTTTTTTTCTTCCCTCACTATCGCCATAAGGTTCAATCCACTTCTTGTCCTGCAAAGAGTTTAATGCTCCATATAAAGTGCCTGCGCCTAGGGAAAGCCGTCCGTCTGTTTTTTCTTCAATAAACTGCATAACAGCGTATCCGTGTTTTGGCGTATAAAGAGAAAGCAAAATATAAAAGGTGACTTCTGTAAGCGCACCACCTTTTGCATTATCGCGCATGGTTTGCCTCCTTGTTACGGTTACTGTAATAAATATATCACTAACCGTAATATTCGTCAAGCAGATTCAGGAAAATTATATAATGGGTGTGTGAAAGAAGAACAGTCTGCTCTCTATTTGTTTTGTTGTTCGGCGTGTCGTGGTGCTGAGAATTGCTAGGAATCGGTTGAACATTTGTTTTGGTCATTGTACCTCCTGTCTGTTCGATAACTTCTCGGTGAAGTTATGTAAGCACGACACGCCGTTCTTTCGCACCGCAAGGTGCGAATATGAGCAGGGTTTGGGGTGGGACCGCGTTTGCGAAGCGCAGCGCAGCAATGAAAGCCCCAGTGGAGCTTTTAAGCGGCAGCGCGGTCTGCGACAGCAGATGGAGGGGCGTTGCCCCGACAAGCGCTACCCCAACAAGATCACATCAAAACTCGCAAGAGTTTGAGAAGTGAAGTCCCGGATGGACAGGAAATTTTCAAGAATTGAAAATTTGTGGCCACGGGACGGTTCTTGCCCTCTACCGCTGCGCTCAAAACTGTTTCTGGGTAATTGTTTCCGAATTGTTAAGGCGTAAAAATAAGTAGAGGTTATGCTGCTCATGTATGTGGGTCACCGTTTGCTCCGAACGAAGTTTCTGCCCCTGTTTATGCAGCGGCGTTGACTGGAAAGCCGATATCACGTTCGGACGGCTCATGAAATTTTCAAGGTGCAATCTTCCCTAGAAAAGAAAAATACCGCCCAAGCAGCGCAGCGATGGATTTTGTCGGGGTGAAACGGCGGCAAAATGAATCGGGTGTGTTGCGGGGCGGTAAATCTTTCAGGGATAATCCACGGTGAGGCAGTGTTCAAAATGAACACGACCACATCTTGTAGATGGTTCCAGACTAATCCACAAAATCAGTGGGATTTACAAGAAAAATACCACGGTATGTAGAATGCGTCAAGAGGCTTTTGAAAAATTTGTTGTGCAAAATCGAAAAAAGTACGACGCATTCAATCTTTCTGCTGCCTTTACAGGCCGCGTCTGCGAACTTCTGCAAGTGAGCATGACCGAAATGATCCTCCGTATCAAGCTGCAGCTAACAATGTTAAAATCCATTGCCAACGCCCTGCAAAAGCGGGTGGGCAGCAATTACCGCTTTGTGCTCAGCTTCAACTCAGCGCTCATCCTTCTGGGCGCACTGGGCATCCTGCCCCCTGCTACCAGTGCGATACTGCATAACCTTTCCACCCTTGGCATCAGTCTGCGCAGCATGACAGACCTGTTGGAGCAGAAGCCTTCCCTGTAAAAATGACAAATCATCCCAGCCAAAAGGAGGCTGCTGCACAAATACCGTGCGGCAGCCTCCTTTTTTAGCTCAGATAAACCGGCAGAAACCCAGCCAGCAGCCCAGCAGGAAGAAGAGCAGCGTCTTCGCCAGCACAGGCAGCCACAGGCTCTTGCACAAGGCAAGATCCCACCGGTGGATGTTCTGCTTGGGACAGGTGCCCACGCAGGCCTCACAGGCGATGCACTCCCCGCTGCGCAGGCTGCTTTCCTCCAGCTTCAGGCACACCGGGCACTGCTGCTTGCAGGCATTACAACCCGGGATGCAGCCATCGTTCTGCCGGTGCAGCCGCGCAAAAGGCAGCACCGGCAGCAGGGCAAACACCGCTCCCATGGGGCAGAGAAATTGACAGAAGAACCGGGGCTGCACTGCCATACCCAGCAAGATGAGCACAAACAGCCCGATGCCAACACCAAAGCCCTCCGGCGGCAGACGCAGAGCCGTCAGGCGGGAAAACACCTCCCACGGGCTTGCGCCGGTCAGCAGCTTTTCTTGCCGGGTCACATACAGCGCCACCAGCCCCGCCAGCAGCAGATATTTGACCTTCTGCCCCCAAAGCACCGCCCGCTCCGGCAGACAGAGCTGCTTTTTGCGGTGGAACAGCTTTTTCTGGATAAGCCCGGACAGCGCCCAGACGGCATCGCCCAAGCTGCCAAAGGCGCAGGCGTATCCGCAGAAAAAACGGTCGAACAGCAAAGTGAAGCCGCACAGCCCCAGCAGAGAAAGCGTGAAGCTGTCCGCTGTGAGTACCTCGCCTGCGCCGATGTGCAGAAAGATCTGTTTTACCCCGGAAAAACCGGCTACGAATGCGCCCGGCATGGTCACAAAGAAGAACAGCTGTACCCCGGCGCGCAGCCATGTGCGGCGCTTTTTGTCCAACTGACGCTGCTGCGCCGCCGTTAAAGGCTTTGCTTGTGTTTTTTCCATCATCCTGCCGCCTTTCCCAGTGCGTCCTCTACTGCACCGATAAGTCCTTCTGCCGTGAGGGTAGCGCCGGAAACAGTGTCCACCTCGGCAGACTGCACATCCAGTATCTCGTCCAGCAAAGGCAGCGCCTGTTTATAGTAGGGCTTATCCTCACCGGAGGCATCCAGCACCGCAATATCGGTCATTTTGCCGTTCTGGATGGTCACCGACACCCGGATGACATCGCCAAAACCAAAGGCGCTGCCCTCATAGGTGCCGTCCCGGTAGCCGTTTTGGGTCTGCTCTGCCTGCGCTGCGCTCTGCGCCTGTAAAACGGAAGCATTGTAGGCTTCCACCTCAGCGATCTCCTGCTTGCGCTGGCTCACCGCTGCTGCCCGGACCAGCGTCACCTGCTGGTATTGCCATAGTACCCCCAGAATCAGCAGCAGGTTCACCGCCCGGAGAAGAAAATTCTTGTATTTCATTCCGCTGCTCCTTCCGTTTCGGGTTCGGCTTCGGTCTCTTCCGGCGGCAGCACCGCTTCGGATGCCGACAGCACTTCCTCAGAAGATGCCGGTTCCGGTTCGGGGGATGCCGGTGCCTCTGCCGGGAAAAGCTGCTGCCATATTTCTTTGAGCCATGGAGGAACGGCGCTTTTTTCCTCCGGCTGCACCACCTCCACGGTGGGCGCAGCGACCGGCGTTTCCTCGGATCCTGCTGCTTCAGACGGTGCGGCGGCTTCTTCTGCCGCTTCTTCCGATGCTGCCTGCTCCGGGGCGGCTTCCTCTGCCGGAGCAACAGCCGCCTTTGCCAGTGCCAGCTTGACCGCGTTCAGGATGCCGGTGGAGGAGTAGGTGGCGCCGGAAACAGCATCCACGTTGGGACTTTGCCCTTCCAGAATGGCAGGGATGACCTGTTTTGCCCGGGAGAGATATTCCTCCTCATCCTCAGCGCTCAGAAGAGTGATATCGGTGATCTTATCCTCTGCCACCGTGACCTGCACCGTGATCTCGCCCTCAAAACCCATAGCTTCGGCAGTGTAGATGCCGTCCAGATAGGTAGAGGGCGCGGTAAATTCCTCCACCACCAGCGGTGCGGCGGGCTCCGGCTGCGGCGGCAGGGGGTTGTTGACTACCTCGCCGGTCAGGGCGTTCTGCACTGCGCCCAGAATGCCCCGGCTGGTGTAGGTGGCCTCGGAAACGGCATCCACTTCCCAGCTCTGGGCTTCCACCACGGTGGTCAGAAGCCGCTTGGCGCGCCGCAGAAACTGCCTGGTCTCGTGGGAAGCGTCCAAGATCTCGACCTCCGTGATGCTGCCGTTTTCCATGGTGACCTGCACCCGGACGGCACCGCCGTAGCCCCGGGAAGAGCCAACGTAAACTCCATCGGCATAGGGCAGCTTGGGCAGCGCTTCTTCCTCCGCTTCGGAGGAAGCGGCTTCTGCCGGCTGCTCCACCACAGCCGTCAGCCTTTCCGGCACGGCGGCCAGCACCGGCACGGTGCGGGGCAGGGCAAAAAGCACGGTTGCCGCTGCCGCCACCGCCGGGAGCAGCTGCACCAGTGGCAGCAGTGTGTTGCATCGTTTTTTGTTCATTCCAACTCCTCCTGACACGGAAAAGCAAGGCCGCCTGCATAAAGCGACCTTGCTTTTTTGGTGTTCTGTTTTTTGCCGGATCAGGCAGCTTTCAAGTTCTGCACGGCATCGGTCAGGTGGGTCACCTGCTCCAGTGCAGCGGCCTTATACAGGGTCTCGCGGCTCAAAAGCTCCACGCTCTCGGCCAGCTCGGTCTCCAGATTGGCATAGCTGTCGGCGGTGTAAGCGGCCTTTGCCTTGCTCTGTGCTTCGGCGACCACAGCCTGCAGGGCGGCGCGGTCGGCATCGCTTGCCAGCTCGTGCTTGGCAAGGTTCTCGGCAGTGGTCTGGAACTTGACCACCGTGTCGGCGTAGCCCAGTGCACGGATGGTGACGGTCCAGTAGCCAGTGCCATCAGTGCCCTCCGGCAGCTGGCAGCGGGCAGAATTACTCAGACCAAGCTGGATGCCCATGGACTTGTGCATCCAGTTGTCGGCTGCAAACTTGGTGCCGTAGGAGGCCTTGGCGTGGGTGTAGGTACTGTCATCGCCGTAGTAGGTCCACACCACAGACTGCATCCGGGAGCCCAGCTCGCCGTAGTTGCCGTTCAGGTCCACACGGATAAACTCGCCAAAGCTGCCTACATCGCTGCCGCTGCGCAGGTTCACGGTAAGACCATCCGCAGCCTTCTGGGCGGCTTCTGCCACGCCGGAACCGGTGCCGGTGTGCGCGGCAGAGAAAGTGTAGCCATCGCCGCTCTTGGTTGCGTACTTCAGGCCGTTGGTGTTTTCGTCCACCGCAGCCGTTAAGGTATAGGCGGTCAGGTTCTTTTCAGAGTAGCCGCCCACCAGCTGACCGCCATTTTCCACCACGGTGTACTTGGAGCAGAAATCTGCAAGGTCGCTGGTGGCCACGCGCACCGGCACATACTTGGTGCCCAGCACCTCGTAGTGATCCATCTGCACGGTAGAACCGTCGGCCTTGGTAATGGTGCCCCGGTTCCAGCCCACGGTGGTGCCATCGGCCAGATAGATGGTCTTACCATCCTCCGACCAGTGGGAAACGGTGTAGCTGCTGCCGTCCTTGGCGTAGATCACAGCAGTGCTCTGGAAGCTGCCGCGGTGCAGACCGTGGTTGACGGTAGCGCGGGAGACTGCATCAAATGCGCCAAGGTCGTGCTCCTCGTGGCTGTCCAGCTGTGCAGAGGCGGCAGCGTTTCCGGCAGCATAGACCTTCTCGTTTGCCCAGTACTCATCCCAAGTCAGGGCAGCATAGAGATAGGTGTACTTTTTGCCCAGCAGAAAATCGAAAAAGTCGTTCTCCTCCTCGGCGGGGGCTGCTGCAAAGGCGGTAGCGGTCAACAGAGTGAACGCCATAGCTGCCGACAGCAGCAGGGAAAGAAATTTCTTCAGTTTCATGCAAAGTGCTCCTTTCATCGCAATGGCAGAGAATCACTGCCACATAGTTAGTTGATCCTAACATTTCGCGCAAAAAAATCTGTGGGGTAATGCCCCTCAGATGGTTAGGTTGAACTAATTTGACGAAATTTAAAATAGCACGCATACAGGGGCTTGTCAAGAAAAAACAGGGATGTTTATAGAGGCTAATTTTTCGGCAAAAGGTGCCGACAGCACCCGCTATACCGCAAAGCCATTGACCTTTTTGCCGGAGCCATGCTGTATGTTGTGGTGGAGGAACTGATCCCAGAAATGTCGCAGGGATAGCACTCCAACGTCGGCACGGTGTTTTTTGCGGTGGGCTTCAGCGTGATGATGGTGCTGGATGTGGCACTGGGGTGACGGTTGGGGGTTCCCGAAAGCGAAATCTTTTTCAAAATCTCCGAAAATGCCTAAACTTCTTGACAGAGGAGACGGCAGGGCGTATTATTTTGGCAGAAGGACCGCTGAGAAGCGGCTTTTTATAGAATGAAAAGTTAGTATTGTCTAACTCAAAACTCTGCCCTATACGAAGGAATATATCTCTTCTATTTACAGGTGGAAAATAAATAGAGAAGGAGCGTATCAGGATGAAGATCTACCATTTTGGTGCAGAGGATGCCCCGGTGCTGTTGCTGCTGCCGGGCACCTGTTGCCATTGGAAAAGCAATTTCGGTGCCGTGATCCCGCTTCTGGCTGACAGCTTCCGGGTGCTGTGCGTCAGCTACGATGGCTTTGATGAGACTGAACAGACCGAATTTCCCACCATGCTGGAGGAGACCGAAAAGATCGAGGCCTACCTCAAGACCCACTGCGGCGGTCACATCCGGGCAGCCTACGGCTGTTCTCTGGGCGGTTCCTTCGTGGGGCTGCTGGCGGCGCGGCAGAACATCCACATGGACTACGGCATTCTGGGTAGCTCCGATTTGGATCAGGCATCGCCGTTGACGGCAAGCTTGCAGACTGATTTTCTGCTGCCATTGATCTACCCTGTGGTGCGGGACGGAAAGTTTAAGGCAAAATTTCTCCAAAAGCGTCTGGATAAGCGTGCCAGAGAGTCGGGGGATTATGTCAAAGCCTTTCTGAAAATGTTCGGTGAGGCCCGCCCTTATGTGACCATGCAGAGCTGTAAAAATCAGTTCTACTCCGATCTTATCACTCCGCTGCCGGATAAGATCCATGTGCCCGGTACCGAGATCCATATTTTTTACGCCCTGAAAATGGGCGCAAAATATCGTGCCCGGTATCAGCAGCATTTTGCACATCCTGTTCTCCATGAGCAGAACTTGCAGCACGAGGAATTGCTGGCCTGTCACCCGGAGCAGTGGGCGCATCTGGTAAAAAGTATTGCATTGTGAACGGTAAAACGTATCTGGAGCAAGCAGGCTTTGGCAGGGTTCAGAGTCACAAAAATAAAAAGGGCTGGCTGTGCGTCACAGCACAGAAATGAGGTGCGATCATGTCGAAAAAGGCAACGGAATTTCAAAGAAAAGCAATGAGCTGGATGTACCGGGGCAAGGAGATCTTCAAGCCTTTGAACACCGGCTGGATCGACGAGAATGTTGCCTGCGTGCGCGAATGGGTGGCTAACATCTTCTTCTACCGCAAAGGCGATACGACCATTATGATCGATGCGGGATATAACTACGACCGCCTTGCCGAAAAAATGGGCTGGCTTGAGATTGATCCGAAGTCGATACACCATATCCTTATCACCCATCAGGACACCGACCATGTGGGTGCGGTGGAAGCAGACAGTCCGGGGCTGTTCCGGAATGCGAAGCTGTACATCGGCGAGATCGAGAACCGGTATCTGATCGGAGAAGCACGCCGCAAGGTTATTTATCATCTCTATAAGCTGCCGCAAGTGACCATCTACAACGAAAAGCAGCTGCTTCACGATGGAGAGGTCTTTGATATTGACGGCGTCAGGATCGAGTGTTTTCTGGTTCCCGGTCATACATGGGGACATATGGTCTACCTCATTGACGATAAGTACCTTTTTACCGGCGATACCGTCTGGTTCGGCGCGGACGGTGGATACAGCTTTATTTCCGCATTGGCAGAGGACAACAAGCTGGCGGTGAAGTCCTTGGCATTGCTGGAGAAAAAGCTGAAAAAACGTGGGCTGCATCCGCTGTTCATTACCGGACACACCGGCTGGACGGACAACATGGAGTTTGCCTTTGCGCACAGAAATGAGTTGAGCTCACCGTTCAAGAAAAAAGTCCACGACCCATCGGCACCCTATGATGCCTACGACGAATCGGACGACACCGAAGAAAATGCAAAGAGCGGTTTTCTGAAAGGCGTGGGAAGATGAAGGACAGCGAATTACAAATTGACCGTAGCTGCCATGTGCTATATTCCAAACCCTGCAAAAAGGAAATTCTGGCGAAAATCACTCTGCACTATCCGGAGGTGGAGCGCGAGGTGGTCTGGGAGCAGGTGCAGCTGAGATACGCAGAGCTTCTTTCCAAGTGGCGCACCGACCTCGGCGGTAAAAAGAATTTTCACAACGGCGTAGGCGGCACCTACGACTGCATCGCCATCATGTGCTTTTACGATGTGTGCCGGGATGTGGTCACATTCCGCGAAATGGAAGAGATAGAAGAAAATCTGATCCTGCCGTCCTTCCGGAAGCTGCGATTCGTTGACATCAACAAGCCATTCTGGAAAAAGCTGATGTATCGGGCATTCAGCACCGCCCAAAAGCACTGTGACACATGGCATGATTACGAGATGGATGTTGCGCCTTACGAAAACAGCAAGCCCATCTATTATGAATTTACGGCGTGTCCGGCGGCGGAATTTGCCAAGCGGTTTGGATTTGCGGACATTATGCCCGCCCTGTGCAATGTGGACTATGCGTCCATGGAACTGCTCCATGCCAAGCTCGTGCGGACGACCACCTGCGTGGACGGCTGCCGATGCGACTATACCATCTGCGGCGATAAGGATCCATACGTAAAGGAACATCCCGAATACCGGGATGAAAACGGATACAGGAGGAATAAGTAATGCTTTTACAGGTGATTCTGGAAGGTCTTGGGCTGGGGGCACTGCTGGTTCTGGTCTGCGCTGCGGGCATCCGCAAAGGGGCTGTTGGGATGGTGCATCTTTACAGCCCGGCGGTGAAGCAGCGGTGCGTGAAGCTGGGACTTACAAGCCCGGAACGCATCCGACGCAACAGCCTGCTGTTCAAAGCAGTCTGCATTCCCGGCTATATCGGCTATGTGCTGGTCTGTGTCTATGGGATAAACGGTGCAAAGGGCTTTGTTCAGGGTTTCTGGCAGTTACTCGTTATCTTGTCCGTTATGAATCTCATGGACCGCCTGTTGGTTGACGGCTATTGGGTGGGGCATACGAACGCATGGACGATCCCCGGAACAGAGGATCTGAAGCCGTACATTACCGCAAAAGACAAGCAGAAAAAATGGCTTTTTGGTACGGTAGGCATGGCAGTCATAGCGGCGGTGCTGGCGGCAATTATGACTGTTTTTCTTTACTGAGGGAGGTGCCTATGAAATATAAAATCGAGAAAAACACCGTGCAGGAGACGCTGATCCTCCCGCTGTATTCCCGGAAGCTGTGTACGGAGCTGTACCCGAACCTTTACCGGGATGAAACCGCGGTTCGTCTGCTCGACCAGATCGACTACGATTTTTCAGGGGCGGAGAAAAGCTCCCGCAGTCTGATGCAGCGGTTCGGTGCGCTGGAGGTGGCCATGCGGCAGAACGACCTTACCTTTGAGGTGCGGGCATACCTGAAAACGCACCCCGGCGCAGCGGTGGTCAATCTGGGCTGCGGGCTGGACAACACCGGCAGAGCCTGCGACAACGGCAGCTGCAAGATCTACAATCTGGACTTTCCCGATGTCATTGCCTTGCGGCAGCAGCTGCTGCCCGCCGGGGAGCGGGAGCAAAACATTCCCTGCGACCTGAAAGACCCCGTATGGTTTGACAAGATCGATACCTCCGGCGGGGCGGTGTTCTTTGCCTCCGGGGTGTTCTATTACTTCCCGACCCAGCAGGTCCGGGAACTGGTGCGGGGGATGGCAGACGCTTTCCCCGGCGGTGTGCTGGTCTTTGATGCCGCCAACCGTACGGCGGTGAAGATGATCGCAAAAACATGGCTCAAGACTGCAAAGATCAAGGATGTGGGAGCATATTTCGCCGTTTCGGATGCCAAAAGTGAGCTTTCCCCATGGGACAGCCGTTTGCAAGTGTCCAGCCGGGGCTATATGCTGGGGTACAACGATTTGAAAGACCCTTCTGTCAGCAGCTTTTTCCGTTTTCTTGCAAAGGTCGGGGATAACGGGATGAAAATGCAGATCGTGAAGATCGGATTTGGAGGGAGAGCATGAAACACCTGCACTTTGATGTGGAACTCAATGGCTTTTACGGTGCGTATTGGGCGTGTGCCGGCGGTTCAGATTGTGCGGTCATCACGATGATCGGGGATGATCCGGAGGATCGGCTTGCGCGCTCGGCAGTGAAATGGCTTTGCGGGTGCGGTGTAAACGTGCTCACAATGTCGCCCGCGAAAAAAGATTACGGACATCATAATTACCCGCTTGAGCGTGTGGAGACGGCAATTTCATGGCTGAAAGCTAACGGTAACAGAAAGATCGGCGTTGCCGGTGCATCGACCACCGGAACGCTTGCGCTGACAGCGGCTGCCATGTTCCCGGATATCACCCTGACCATTGCCATGACACCCAGCGACTTCGTGTGGCAGGGCTTTCTGCAGGGCAAAAGGGACGGCTGCAAGGAATGGCCGGTCGAGGGCGAGTCGTTGTTCTCCTACCGGGGCAAGCCGCTGCCCTATATGCCGTTTTGCTATCAGCATCCCGACTATTGGCACTGCATCGCCGCCGAGAGCAAACGCACCGGCGATATGGTAAACTCCCGCAAGCTGTTTGACGATTCCGAGACAGCTCATCCGATCGAGCCGGAAGAATACATTCCCGTTGAAAACATCCGGGGAAAGCTGCTGCTGATCGGCGCGGAGGACGATGCGCTGTGGGACACCGCAAAGTATATCCGCCGGATGGAAAAGCGCCTTGCCGAAAAACCGCATGAATGCGAGATCGAGACGATGGTTTATGCCCACGGCACCCACTTCGTTTTCCCGGAGGGGATGCTGAAAATCATGCTGCCGGTTGGCTCCGGTCTATTTGTGAAGTTCGCGTTTCAGGCAGCAAAAAAATATCCGAAGGAATGCCGCCAGACCCGGATAGACATCGAGAAACGGATGTGCCGGGTGTTAGCGGAATGGAAAGGAGCAAAGTGAGATGCGTTGGATGGGAATGCCCATGGCCATGTGGGCGGTGTTTGCCAGATCGTTTCAGACGCAGCTGACGGCGGTACTGGGCTATGATGCAGCTACCGCAAAAGCCATCACGAAAAAGGCAAAGCAGCAATACCGGCAGATCATCCGCAGGCTGCCGGAGTTTGAAAAGGCCGACCGCTTCCAATTGAACATCATTGGCTGCGCCATGCTGGGGGCGTTCGTTCTCTGTATGCCGAAGCGGCCGGATACAGAGGCGCTGACGGTATACTATGAGAACGCTCAGATGACGCCGCTGATGAAGTGGTTCTGCCGCAAGAGCGGAAAAAGCAAATTTACCCCAAAGGATATTGCCGCTATGAAGGCAACCGCCGCTCTGAAAGCCGCCGACCGCAATCCCTATTCGTGGAACATGGAGTTTTACGAATACCCGGACGGCAGCGGCTACGAGGGACGCTTTACAAAATGCGGCATCTGCGTGCTGATGAAGGAACTGGGTCTGTACGACCTGACCCCCGCCCTGTGCCATCTGGACTACACCATGAGCGAAGCAGGCGGTGTGACAAATTTTATGCGGCAGTATACCCTTGCTTCCGGCGGACCCTACTGCGACTGCGGGTACAAAAAGAAAGGGTAACGGACGATGAAGAGGAAGGAAACCTATCTCTCCCGTGATTTTCGGGAGACTGCGGCACTGCGCTTTCCCGCGCAGGCAAAGGAACTGAACACCGCTTTCGATATGCGCCTGAGTGCGCTGCTGGCTGAAAACGTGGGTGCAAGCAAGGAAAAGCAATACCACCTCAAGCGGCAGATCTTGCCGGGCATTGCGGCCTACGAGACCTTGCAGCGGGTCATGCCGAAAGAGGAGGCACTGCAAACCGTTCACGGCTATGTGGAGCGCTTGGCGAGAACGAGCCACAAACAGCTTGCCGCCCTGCTGTACATACCGGGGCTTTACCGCCTTGTTCCCGGCGTTTTCGTCAAATCCACCCGGAGCGTTTTCGGCCCGGCGGCGGGCTTTGCCCCAAAAGAACTGCAGACCGGCAACGGCGTCTGGCGTGTGGATATGATGAAATGCCCGTATCATGACACCTGTGCAGAATACGGCTGCCCGGAGCTGTGCCGCTGCTTTTGCGACAGTGATGACATCAGCTATACCGGGCTGCATCCGAAGCTGATTTGGCATCGAACGAAAACGCTGGGGCGCGGCAATGACCGTTGCGATTTTTGCATGAAGGTCAGATAATAGCGGGGAGGCATATTGGCATGGAGATCAAATGATTCGGTACATGGTATTTCTGGCATACTTTCTTGTTTTGTATGAACCACGATGGAAGACGAAGGAAATGAGAGCATATGCCCGATTCGCACGCAGACTGAGAGGAGAAAAACAATGATCGTACTGCAACTGCTGCTTTATTGTCTGCTGTTTACCGCAATGGTAAAAATCGCTGTGATCGGTGGTGCTGTCAATGGACTGTACTTTTATCCCAAGGAGGTGCAGGATCGCGCCATCGAACTGGGACTGATCGACCGCAATACGATGAACCGGAAACGAAAATGCTTTATGATACCGTTCTTTATCGTGATGCTTGCTGCTCTTGTGCTGATCATCGGTTTGTGGAACGAGGCTTCCTCCTTTGGTGAGGCCTATTGGCAGGCGCTGCTGTTTCTTGAGGTCATGAATATCTATGACGGCGTTGTAATCGACAAGCTATGGGTCGGGCACAGCCAGTTTTGGGTGCTGCCAGGGCTTGAAGATGCGCCGTTCGTGCAGACCTGGAGGCAGGTGCTGAAAAAGCGAAGCATACTGGCGCTGATCTGGGTTGCGGGAGCGGCAATTGTCGGCGGTATTGTCCATTTGATCTTCTAAGAAGTTGGAAATTGCCCAAATGAAAAGCAGAATCATGAACTGCAATCGGAGGCAAAAAAGATGAAGACGGAGAAACCGAAAAAGCTGATTCGATGGTACATTCTCGGTGCGATCGGGGCAGTACTGACGATCCTGGCGGCAGGCATTGTGGTGCCCGCTTTGTCCTATCTGCTCAGCTTTGCCGCCGGAGCCATGCTGTATGTGGTGGTGGAGGAGCTGATCCCGGAAATGTCGCAGGGGCAGCACTCTAACGTCGGCACGGTGTTTTTGCGGTAGGCTTCAGCGTGATGATGGTACTGGATGTGGCACTGGGATAGCGCATGGTTGAGAAAATTGCGATGCAAGGGGCGAAGAAAGGAAAAACATGAAAGACAGAGATCTGCCAGTTGACCACAGCTGCCATTCCAAGCCCTGCAAAAGACGGATTGTGGAGATCGGATTGAATAAACAGTATGATTGATATCATTTTTCATGACAAAACGGGGGTCACTCCCTATAATCCCGGACAAACAGGCGGCTTTGAAAATGCGGCCGGAAGTGGAGAAATTCACTATTACCGGCTGTTTGATGGCGTGGGGATCATGCTGCTGCGGCTG
The DNA here is from genome assembly GCF_017377535.1 of Faecalibacterium sp. Marseille-Q4137. Classification (NCBI taxonomy): domain Bacteria; kingdom Bacillati; phylum Bacillota; class Clostridia; order Eubacteriales; family Oscillospiraceae; genus Faecalibacterium; species Faecalibacterium sp. Marseille-Q4137. Next base: position 30,001 of record NZ_JAFREK010000025.1, on the reverse strand, counting down.
GAGATGGAGACCTATACGGAAATCCGCACGCAGATCGGTATGATAGAGATCAATTTCTGCATCAATGGCCGTTTTGAAACCAGCTTTTCCATGCGTGATAGCGTTCTGCTAAAGCCGGGGGATATGGCCGTCAGCTGCTACGACGGACGGCATGGAACACGTTCAGAGTCACGGTTCCCGCTGGGCTGTTACGAAGGGCTGTGTCTGGAAGTTGATCCAGCAGCCGCTCAGAACTGGCTTGAGAAGAACGCACCGGGCTTTTCGGTGGATTTTGCGGTACTGAAGCAGAATCTTCTGGGAAACCGATGGTTCATGTTCGGTACGGCAGGACCCCGCTGTGAGCACGTTTTCCGGGAATTGTACGAAAATGCGCCCTACATGGATCTCCGGTTCCTGCGGCTCAAGGTGGTGGAGCTGTTGATGCTGCTGAGCCGCATTCCGCAGGAGGAAGGAACGGACTTGTACTGTTCTACCGAACAGACCGAACTGGCACACCATCTCCGGGATCACCTTCTGACAAACCGGGAGGGGTATGTCTCCCTTGCGCAGCTGGCAGAAGAACACGGGATCTCGGTTTCGCACCTGCAAAAAATGTTCAAACAGGTCTACGGTGTGCCAGTATACCACTATATCAAGGAATACCGTCTGGAACAGGCTGCCGTAGAGCTTGTCCGGAGCGCAAAACCCATTACGCAGATCGCACAGAATGCAGGATATGACAACGCCAGCAAGTTTTCGGAGGCTTTCCGGAAACGATATGGAACGACCCCGTCGCAGTACCGCACCCACGCAAATGGACTCGCAAAACGGAGCAGGGAAATCAGAATGGAGTAGTCCACGGCCGAAAAATATGCTAAAGTACAGAGCGGTTAGAATAAACTTACTTTAAAACCGGAGGTACTTTCATATGATGATGAAAAAGAAATTTGTTGCAGTGGCCTTGTCTGCGGTCTGCCTGCTGTCTGCTGTCAGCTGCGGCCAGCAGAGCGCAAGCACAGCGTCTTCGGCATCCAGCGTTTCCTCCTCGGTGGCTTCTTCGGCTTCCGCAAGTCAGGTAATGGATGCGGAGGATTATCTGTCTGGTATCAGCGGGACTTATGTGGAACTGTTCCCGGAGATGGCAAAGAGTGAATACCGGAATTTGTGGATCGACGCTGCGACTCCGCTGGTAGGCGAGGACAATGCGGAATCGGCTACGGATATGCTGCTGGGAATGTGCATGGCAGAGCCGTATGGCGAGGAGGCTGTTGAAAAATATGCAGCAGATCCGGACAGCACGGCGTTCAACTGCTATTTTCTGGGCGGCGTGGAAAAATTCGTGATGAATGGCGACACCATCACCGGTCTGGATGCGCAAGGACAGGAAGTGTTTGCACACACCTACCAGAAACTGGATGTGGACAATGAAAACAGCTTCCTCTTCTACCAGAGCGAGGATGCGGATTCCGGGGAGTTTACCTACTTTGCCTTTGCGCCTGATACGATGGAAACGACGTATCATCTGGAATTCCGCTATGCAGAGGATCTCGACGACCTGCAGAGCTGGTATGAAGGAAATTATGCTTATTGGAATGCTGCCGCCATCGCAGAGGACTATGATCAGGCAACTATGGAAAATGTCATTGAACTTTTCGTCACGGAAAATTTGTCTGAGGCAGAATAAACGGCACATGCGCACCCGATCATGTCAGGCGGTACGCATGGCAATATTACGGTAAGGATGTGATTTGATTGAAAAAACGATCGGACTTTTCCCGGCTGATGGGCTATGCAGGCGGACATCGGGTATTCACCTATGCTTCACTGGTGCTCTCCGCTGTCAGCGCACTGATGGCGCTGATCCCGTTCCTCTATATCTGGATGATCCTGCGGGATGTGTTGAACGCCGCGCCGGACTATGCGCAGGCGGTGAACATCCCCCATTACGGCTGGATGGCAGTGCTGTTTGCGGTGCTGGCTTACCTCATTTACATTGCGGCACTGATGTGCTCCCATCTGTCGGCGTTCCGGGTGGCGACCAATCTGCGGCTGGCGGTGTCGGAGCATTTGGCGGTGCTGCCGCTGGGCTTTGCCGAGAACTTCGGCAGCGGCAAGCTGCGCAAGATCATCCATGAGAGCACCGGAGCCGCCGAAACCTATCTGGCCCACCAGTTGCCAGACCAGTACAACGCCATCGCCACCCCGGTGGGGCTGCTGGTTTTGCTGCTGGCGTTCGACTGGCGGCTGGGGCTGCTGAGCCTTGCGCCGGTGGTGTTGGCGTTTCTCATCATGGCGACCATGACCGGCAAGCGGATGGCCGAAAAAATGCGGCAGTACGGCAACGCACTGGAATCCATGTCCAACGAGGCGGTGGAGTACGTCCGGGGTATCCCGGTGGTCAAGACCTTCGGGCAGTCGGTATTTTCCTTCAAAAAGTTCAAGACCACCATTGATGAGTATGAAAAGTGGGTCATCTCCTACACCAAAGACCTGCGTCTGCCCATGATGTTCTATACCGCTGCCGTCAACGGCGTGTTCGCCTTTTTGATCGCGGGCGGGCTGCTGTTCACGACCCACGGCGTCACCCCGGAGTTTCTGCTGAACCTGCTGTTCTATATCATCATCACCCCGGTGATCTCCCTGACTTTGACCCGCATGATGTACATGAGCGAGAACAAGATGGTGGTGGCGGATGCGCTGGCACGCATCGACTCGGTGCTGGAGGCGGCACCCATGCAGGTGCAGGCTGTTCCGCAGTACCCGAAGGATTCCTCTGTCACGTTGCGGAATGTGCATTTCAGCTATGACGGAAAAACCGAGGTCATCAAGGGCGTTTCGCTGGAGATTCAGCCGGGGCAGACCGTGGCTTTTGTAGGTCCCTCCGGCGGCGGCAAATCTACGCTGGCAAACCTTGTCTGCCGGTTCTTCGATGTGCAAAGTGGCAGCGTCCGGGTGGGCGGAGCGGATGTGCGAGATATCCCCAAGGAAGAGCTGATGGATACCATCTCCTTTGTGTTCCAGAACAGCCGCCTGCTCAAGGGCAGCATTCTGGATAACGTCCGTCTGGGCAGACCGCAGGCCACCGAAGCCGAGGTGCAGGCGGCGCTGAAAGCTGCACAGTGCATGGATATTGTGGAGAAATTTCCGGCGGGCATCCATACCGTCATCGGCACCAAGGGCGTGTATCTGTCCGGCGGCGAGCAGCAGCGCATTGCCATTGCCCGCGCCATGCTGAAAAATGCGCCCATCCTGATTCTGGACGAGGCCACCGCTTTTGCCGACCCGGACAATGAAGCTAAGGTGCAGGCAGCCTTTGCCCGGCTTGCCAAGGGCAAAACCGTGCTGATGATCGCGCACCGCCTGTCCACCGTCGCCAACGCCGACTGCATCTATGTGGTGCAGGATGGGCAGATTGCAGAATCCGGCACAAAGGACGAACTGTGCGCGCAGAACGGCCTGTTTGCCCGGATGTGGCAGGATTATCAGGCCTCGGTGCAGTGGAAGGTCGCAAAGGAGGGGTAAAGGATGATCGAAAAAATTCAACACGCCACGGCCAGCTCCCCGGAGGGCGCAAAGGGGCTTGTAAAGGGCGTTCTGGCCTGTGCGTTCCAGAATATAGCGTTCATGCTGCCCACCGGGCTGCTGTATCTCCTGGTAAAAGATCTGCTGGCAGGCTCCGCGAGCGGGAGAACCGCCTTTTATCTGCTGGGGTGTGCGGCCTGCTTTGCGCTGATCTTGCTGACCACATGGTTCCAGTACAACGGCACCTATTTTACGACCTATAAAGAGAGCGGCACCCGCCGCCTGACCCTTGCGGAGCGGCTGCGCAAGCTGCCCCTGTCCTTTTTCGGCAAGCGGGACCTTGCCGACCTGACCAGCACCATCATGGCGGACTGCGAGGTGTTGGAAAAGACCTGCTCTCACTTTATTCCCGGCCTGTTCGGTTCCTTGATCTCCACCGTGATTATTGCGCTGAGCCTGTTTGCGTTCGACTGGCGGATGGCACTGGCAGCTCTGTGGGTCATCCCGGTATCCGCTGCCATCGTGGTGGGCAGCTACCGGGTGCAGGACAAGGTGCAGGGCAGGACCATGGCGGCGAAAATGGCCTGTGCGGACGGCATTCAGGAGTACATCGAGACCCTCCGGGACCTGAAAGCCAGCAATGCGGAGCAGCGTTATCTGTCCGGCCTTTCCAAAAAGATTCGTGCGGTGGAAAAACAATCCGTTGCGGCAGAGCTGGAAACAGCGCTGTTCGTGTCCTCTGCGGGCATGGTGCTCAAGCTGGGCATTGCATCGGTGGCGCTCACTGGCTCGGTGTTGCTGGTACAGGGCAGCATCGACGTATTGACCCTGTTTCTGTTCCTGATGGCGGCATCCCGGATGTACGACCCCATGCAGGGCGCTTTGCAGAATCTGGCGGCGGTCATCGCCATGCGTACCAATGTGGGGCGGATGAATGAGATTCTGGACGCTCCCCTGCAGACCGGCAGCGAGCAGCTGACCAATCAGGGCTGCGATATCGTGTTCGACCATGTGGGCTTTGCCTATAACTCTGGCGAGACGGTTCTGCGGGATGTTTCCTTTACCGCAAAGCAGGGCGAGGTCACGGCACTGGTGGGACCCTCCGGCGGTGGCAAGACCACCGTTTCCCGACTGGCGGCACGGTTCTGGGACTACCAGAAGGGCAGCATCACCGTGGGCGGCATGGAGGTTTCCCAAATCGACCCGGAAAAGCTCATGAGCCTGTATTCCATCGTCTTTCAGGATGTGACCCTGTTTGACAACACGATCCTGGAAAACATCCGTCTGGGGCGCAAAGGTGCCACCGACGAGGAGGTTCTGGCAGCGGCAAAGCTGGCAAACTGCGAGGAATTTGCCGAAAAGCTGCCGGACAAATGGAACACGAACATCGGCGAGAATGGCTGTGCTCTTTCCGGCGGCGAGCGTCAGCGCATTTCCATTGCCCGCGCCTTCCTGAAGGATGCGCCCATCATTCTGTTAGACGAGGCCACCGCCAGTCTGGACGTGGAGAATGAAACTGCCATTCAGGAGGCTCTTTCGCGGCTCATAAAACACAAAACCGTCCTTATCATCGCCCACCGGATGCGCACCGTAGCCGGTGCGGATAAAATCGTGGTGCTGTCGGGCGGTATCGTGGCCGAGCAGGGCAGCCCGGCAGAGCTGTACGCCCGGAAGGGACTGTATGCCCACATGGTGGATCTGCAGTCGGCAAGCCAGAATTGGACGATCTGAGAATGATGGCGGCTTTTATTTGGGAAAAAGTCTTGATTTTCCTATCAAAACATGGTATATACATTATACGAAACATTGCTTTGAAAGAACGCTCCACCGTTCAATGATGTATAAATGGGAGGTGCTTGCCGTGACCGCCGTAATCTACGCCCGTTATTCCACTGACAGCCAGCGAGAAGAATCCATCGAAGGCCAGATCCGGGAATGCACGGCCTATGCGGAGAAGAACGGATTCACGGTGGTCAAGCATTATATCGACCGTGCCGTTTCTGCAAAAACGGACAACCGCCCGCAGTTCCAACAGATAATCAAGGACAGCGAGCGGGGAATCTTTGATGTCATCATTGTCTGGAAGCTCGACCGCTTTGCCCGGAACCGTTACGACAGCGCACGGTACAAGACTCAGCTGAAGCGAAACGGTGTGAAACTGGTATCGGCAACGGAAGTCATTTCGGCTGGCCCGGAGGGTATTATTCTGGAATCGGTGCTGGAAGGCTACGCCGAATACTACTCGGCTGACCTGTCCGAAAAGGTCGTGCGCGGCATGACCGAGAACGCTCTCAAGGGCATTTATAATGGTGGCACGATTCCGTTCGGCTACATGATCGATGAGACCCGGCATTACCAGCCTGACCCGCTGCTGGCCCCGTATGTGGAGCAGACGTTCCAGAAATATGCAGATGGCGCGACCATGACTGATCTGCGGGATTGGTTAAAGGCACACAACATTAAAAATTCGATGGGCGGGGAGATGACCTACAATACGATTCAGCGGATGCTGAGTAATCGCCGCTGCTGCTGCAATTGTGCTTTTTGTACTACGCACTGGCCTTTGCCGGCCTGAGCCTGGGCGTGATCCGCACCGGCATCATCGCGCTGGGCGTTTATACCGGTGCGTATATGGGCGAGGTCGTCCGTGCCGCCATTGAGGCGGTGCCCAAGGGTCAGTTCGAGGCCGCACAGGCACAGGGCTTCAACTATCTGCAGCGGATGGGCTTATATCATCCTGCCCCAGAGCATTCCGGTGATGCTGCCTCCCATGGTGAATCAGGTGGTCAACCTGTTCAAGAACACCTCCTGCCTGTACATCGTGGGCGGTGCCGACCTCATCAGCGTGACTTACAGCTTTGTCACCGGTGCTTCCACCGGCGGCGCGTATGCACCGGCCTATATCGTCTGCGGTCTGATCTTCTTTGTGGTGTGCTTCCCACTGTCCACGCTGGCCACCCGCTGGGAGGCCTCGCTCAAGGAGCGCAAGGGCAAGGCAGATCCGGCTCTGCGCGCGGTCAAGCGCACGGCTCTGAAGGAGGCGGCATGATATGAGCACTTTGGCTTCCAGCTTTTCGATCCTGACGCAGCCGGGTGTGTTCCTGTACCTGCTGCGCGGCGTGGCCTTTACCTGCATCCTCTCGGTGCTGGGTGTCATTCTGGGCCTGATCCTGGGCTCTCTGCTGGCGCTGGCCCGCACCTACTGTAAAAAGGGCCCGGCCCGCATTCTGGGGTGGTTCTCGGCGGCGTATATTGAGCTTTTCCGCAACACGCCCTATCTGCTCTGGATCTTCGTGTGCGTGGTCTTCTGTCCCTGCCCGGCATTCTTTGCCCGGAAAATGTTCGGCCTGACCAGCGTGGAAATGAAGCTGCTGTTCAAGGCCGCGCTGGCTCTGATCCTGTTCAACTCTTCGGTCATTGCGGAGATCGTCCGCGGCGGCCTGAACGGCGTGGCAAAGGGCCAGTTTGAAGCCGGGTATGCACAGGGCTTCAACACTGCGGAGGTGCTGCTGTACATCATCCTGCCGCAGGCCTACCGCAACATCGTGCCCACCCTGCTCAGCCAGGTCATCACCACCATCAAGGATTCCTCCTACCTTGCCAACGTGGCGACCATTGAGCTGATGGCACGGATCCGCCAGCTGCTGAGCGCCGCAGGCACCTACAACGGCCTTGGCACCGTGAATGTTTCGGATGTGATGGTGCTGTTCGGCGCGGCCTGCGTCATCTATTTTGTCATCAACTTCACCCTGAGCTGCATCGTCCGTTCGATGCAGGCCTGGCGGAAGAAGGCACTGGTCTTTGCCCCGGCAAAGGCCGCATAAAACTGAAGTTCTCCTTTATCTCCCCTTTCCTTCCTATTCCAAACCTTATGCACAGAAAGCCCGTGCCCGGCGGCTGAAACGGCTGCCGGGTGCGGGCTTTCTGCCCCGTTCCGGGGGCTTTTTTGTGTCCGGGAGGCAGCGTTTTCTGAAAACGCAGCCAAACTGCAAAAAAAGTTACAATTTTCTCATCAAAAAAGGCGGTTTCCCATTGACAGCCTTGTTATAATAGGAGTGTAAGATTTTTGAGCCAGCACTCTGCGGCTCTGATTGCTGAACGGCCCTTGCGGGCTTTTGGAAAAAGAAAGAGGCATACAGCATTATGACGAATATCGATATTTTCTCCGGCTTCCTGGGTGCCGGCAAGACGACTCTGATCAAGAAGCTCATCAAGGAATCCTTTGCGGGCCAGAAGGTGGTCCTGATCGAGAACGAGTTTGGTGAGATCGGCATCGACGGCGGCTTCCTGAAGGAGTCCGGCATCCAGATCAACGAGCTGAACGCAGGCTGCATCTGCTGCTCTCTGGTGGGCGATTTCCGTGCCGCTCTGCAGCAGGTGGTGGAGCAGTACCACCCCGACCGCATCGTCATCGAGCCCTCCGGTGTGGGCAAGCTGAGCGATGTTACCCGCGCTGTGGAGGGTGTGGCTGAGCATCTGGATGTGAAGCTGAACAGCTTTGTCACCGTGGCCGATGTCAACAAGGTCAAGATGTATATGAAGAACTTCGGTGAGTTCTATGATGATCAGATCAGCCACGCAAGCTGCATTATCCTGAGCCGCACCCAGACCGCCAGCGAGGAGAAGATCGCCGCTGCGGTCGCCATGCTGCGCGAGAAGAACCCCACCGCTACCATCGTGACCACCGCATGGGATTCCCTGACCGGTGAGCAGATCCTGAAGGCCATGTCCTCCAAGGACGATTTCAAGGCAGAGCTGATCGCCATGGCTGCCAAGGCCAATGAGAAGCACGCCGAGGAGGACGAGGAAGAAGAGCACGAGCATCATCACCATCATTACGATGAGAACGGTGTGTGCAGCTGCGGCCATCACCACCATGATCACGATGACGATGACGACGATGATGAGGACGAGCACGAGCATCACCACGACCACGAAGAGGATGACCATGACCATGATGAGCATGAGCATCATCACCACGATGAGGACGGCCACTGCTGCTGCGGCCATCACCACCACCATCACCACGATCACGATGCCGATGAGGTGTTCACCAGCTGGGGTGTCGAGACGGCCAAGAAGTTCAGCAAGGCAGACATCGAGCATGCACTGACCGAGCTGGACGGCGGCAAGTACGGCATGATCCTGCGCTCCAAGGGCATCGTGGACGGCGGTGCCGACGGCTGGCTGGAGTTCGATTACGTCCCCGGCGAGTGGGAAGTGCGTCAGCGCGGTGCCGACGTGGGCGGCAAGCTGGTCGTCATCGGCTCCAAGCTGGACGAAAAGGCCATTGCCGCACTGTTTGGCTGCTGAGCTGCAAGTTGTGTAAGGAGAAAAACCGATTATGGCAAACGAGATCCCGGTTTACCTGTTTGTGGGCTTCCTCGAAAGCGGCAAGACCAAGTTCATTCAGGAGACCTTTGAAGACCCCAATTTCGACTCCGGCGACAAGACCCTGCTGCTGGTCTGCGAAGAGGGCGAGGAAGAATATAACGAGAAGAAGTTCGCCTTCCCCGGCGTGACCCTGAAGGTCCTCGAGGATAAGGCGGAGCTGAACCCCCAGAATCTGGCCAGGCTCGAAAAAGAATCCGGCGCAGGCCGTGTGGTCATTGAGTACAACGGCATGTGGCTGCTGCAGGATCTGGCCAATAATCTGCCCGAAAACTGGATCGTCTACCAGTGCATCGCCACGGCCGACGGCACCACGGCCCTGACCTACGCCCGCGACAACTCCATGCGCTCTCTGCTGCTGGACAAGATCGCCCGCAGTGAGCTGATCGTGTTCAACCGCGCCGAGGCCGTGAACAACGATGCCGCCCGTCAGGAGCTGCACAAGCTGGTGCGTCAGGCTTCCCGCAAGTGCGATATCGCCTATGAGTTCGCCGACGGCAGCGTGGCATATGATGACATCCCCGACCCGCTGCCCTTTGATCTGAACGCCCCGATCGTCGAGATCGGTGAGGACGATTTCGGCATCTGGTATATGGACTGCCAGGACGAGCCCCAGAAGTATGTGGGCAAGACCGTCCGGTTCCTGGCGCAGGTCTGCCAGACCAACCGCGCGGGCAAAAACAGCTTTGTACCCGGCCGTTTTGCAATGACCTGCTGCGTGCAGGATATCCAGTTCGTGGGCTTCCCCTGCAGCTATGATGGCTACAAGGCACTGGAGCAGCGCGCCTGGGTCACTGTGACCGCCAAGGTCAATTACAAGTTCCACAACATCTACCGCGGCAAAGGCCCGGTGCTGACCGCCATCTCGGTGGAGCCCGCCGAAAAGCCGCAGAACGATGTCGTAACATTCTCTTAATCCTAACTTATACAGGGAGGACTTCACCATGAAAACTCTGTTCCGTGTTCTGGGTGCCGCTGCCGCTGTGGCTGTTACCGGTGCCGCCATCGTCGTGCTGGACAAAGTTCTGAACGACAAGGACCCGCTCCACGTCGAAAACGTGGAGTTCCCCGAGGAAGCTGAAAAGGACCCCGCCGAGGCTGAAAAGACTGCCGAAGCCTACGCCGAGGGCGAGGCCAAGGAGACCGCTCCCGGTGACGCATGGCCCCCTGCCTTTGAAAAGGCTCCTGCCGAGCCCGAGACTGCGCCCGCAGCCCCGGTGGTGGAAGCTGCCCGGGCAGAGGAGCCTGCCGAGGAAAAGCCTGCGGCAGAGGAAACGACCGTGAATCCTGTGGAGGCAGGCCCTGCCGTTGCCCCCAGGGATAAGAACGGCAAGTTCGATGCCACCAAGATCGCGGAGGCCAGCGATTTCACCGGCATCGAAGAGGAATCTGGCTGCAAGAGCTGAGCAAAGCAATAAAAGGACGCTGTGCCGCAGGGCACAGCGTCCTTTTTCTGTCTGGGTCATTTCCGCAGGGCTTTGGCGGCTTCGGTGCCTGCCACGGCACCCTCGTACACGGCCTTGGCGACCTGCAGCAGCCCGCCGGTGCAGTCTCCGGCGGCGTACAGGCCGGGCAGGGAGGTCTGCATGTGGTCATCCACCACGATCCGGCTGCCGTTCACCTCGGCCCCCAGCTTGCGGGCCAGGGCGGTGCTGCCCGCCACGCCCAGCGCCACGAACACGCCGGAGACTTCCAGTGTCCCGCCGTCTTTCAGCTGCACGCCGGTGACCCGCTCTTCACCGAGGATGGCTTCCACGGTTTCCGTCCGCACGGCCACCTCCGGCGGGAACTGTGCCGTCAGCGGGGCCCCGCCCGTGAGCAGGGTGACGCTGTGGGCCACAGGCAGCAGGGCCTGTACCTCATGCAGGGCGTACTCTCCGCTGCCCAGCACGGCCACATCCCTGCCGCGGTAGAAAAAGGCATCGCAGGTGGCACAGTAGCTCACGCCGTGGCCCTCCAGCCCGGCAAGGCCCGGAATGCGGGGCGCTGCCCGGGAAGCCCCCGTAGCCAGAATGACGGCATCAGCGGGGAAATCCCCGGCCAGCGTCTCCACGGTCAGCTTGTCGGTGTAGGTCAGGCCCACGGCTTCTGTGGTGACGAACTCCACCCCCACGGCCTTGGCACCCTCGATGCCCCGGCGTTCCAGCTCGGCACCGGTGATGGGTTCGGCAAAGCCGTAGTAGTTCTGGATGAGCTCGGCCCGGTCCAGTGCGCCGGGGCCCTTGGTCAGAACGGTGGTCTGCACCCCGGCGCGCGCGGCATACAATGCCGCCGAGACACCTGCGGGGCCGGAACCAATGATCACAATGTTAGACATGGCAGTTTCTCCTTATGGTAGGTTTGCTTTTGTCCAACCTCTCCGTCATTGCTTCGCAATGCCACCTCTCCTAGTAGGAGAGGCCTTGGCAAAGAGGCAAGGCTTTACGCAATGCCAAGGGCTCCCCTACTAGGGGAGCTGTCGAGCGGATGCGAGACTGAGAGGTTGAGGACTGTTTGATCTTATGATAACTATTATACCTCAACTCCCCGCACTTTTCATCTCCGACGAACTGTGCTATACTGAAAATATCGCAAGAATCGACACCATGGAGGGGAAAAACCTATGTCCAAGCAGCGCCTGCTTTTTATCACCACCGGCGGCACCATTGCCAGCGTGCGCACCGCACAGGGGCTCAAGCCTGTTCTGACCAGCGAGGAGCTGCTGGCCCATCTGCCGGAATTGCAGCAGCTCTGCTGCCCGGAAACGCTCAACCTGTGCAGCATCGACAGCACCGACCTTGGCCCGGAGCACTGGCTGATGATGGCCAAGGCCGTGCAGGAAAACTATGCGCTTTACGATGGCTTCATCATCTGCCACGGCACCGATACGCTGGCCTACTCGGCGGCGGCGCTGTCCTATCTTATCCAGAATGCGGACAAGCCCATCATCCTCACGGGTGCCCAGCAGCCCATTTCCAACGAGATCACCGATGCCAAGAAGAACCTGCGGGACAGCGTGATCTGCGCCCTTGATCCGGGCAGCCGGGGTGTGATGGTGGTGTTTGGCGGGCACGTCATTGCGGGCACCCGCGCCAAGAAGAACAAGACCATCAGCTACGATGCCTTTGCGTCGGTCAACTTCCCGGCGCTGGCGCTGGTGCAGGGCGACCGGCTGGTACGGTATGTGGCTTCTCCCTGGCCCACCGGCCCGGTGGAGTTTGGCCGGGCGCTGAACCCCAAAGTGTTCCTGCTCAAGCTGACCCCCGGCCTTGGGCCGGAACTTATCCCGGCCATTTTTCAACAATATGACTGCGTCATTGTGGAAAGCTTTGGCGTGGGCGGCATTCCCCAGCGGCTCATGGATGCCTTTGCCGAGGAGCTGGGCGATTACGACAAGACCCACAAGATCCTGATCCTGACCACGCAGGTCACTTATGAGGGCAGCGATGTGGGCATTTACGAGGTGGGCAAGCGGGTCAAGAACCGCTTCCGCTTCCTGGAGGCCCACGATATGACCATTGAGGCCGTTGTCACCAAGGTCATGTGGCTGCTGGCCCAGAACTGCGAGAACTTTGACCAGCTCCAGCAGCGGTTCTACCGGCAGATCAATTTTGATACATTCTATCATTGAAACAAACGGGAGATGCCCCACCGGCACCTCCCGTTTCTGTTATGCGAACACCAGCTGCACCAGCAGCACATAACACACCGGAGCCCGGTACAGCCTGTATGGTTTTGGATCCTTTCATATACACTAACCCCCTGGATTGGTAGTATAACAGATTTCCGGGATTTTGCAAGAAAAATCCCGGGGCCGGATGTTTCCGGTCAATTTGAAAACTTTTTGTCCGTCACTCGTGGACTTTTGGCGAATCAGGACAAAGTTTTGCCAAAAGACTTGCACTTTGATGCTTTACTGTGGTAAAATCGAAGCGTACTTTCATTTGGAAAGACAAGGGGGAAAAAGTATATGACCAACATCTGCATCATCGCCACCATCATCATCTATCTGGTGGCAATGCTGTTGGTTGGGTTTGCATACAGCAAGTCCAACAACGACAGCACCGATTTCTACCTCGGCGGCCGCAAAATGGGCCCGCTGGTCACGGCCATGAGCGCCGAAGCCAGCGATATGTCCAGCTGGCTGCTGATGGGAATGCCGGGCCTTGCCTACCTCACCGGCATCGCCTCGCCCGGCTGGACCGCCATCGGCCTGGCGCTGGGCACCTGGCTGAACTGGCTCATCGTGGCCCGGCGGCTGCGGCGGTACTCGGCCAATCTGGAAGCCATCACCGTGCCGCAGTTCCTGTCCCTGCGCTTCCACGACCAGCGCAATCTGCTCAACGCACTGGGCGCGGTGATCATCATCGTGTTCTTTGTGCCCTACACGGCTTCGGGCTTTGCCGCCTGCGGTAAGCTATTCCACAGCCTGTTCGGCGTGGATTACATGGCAGCCATGGTGGTCTCGGCCTGCGTCATCGTGGGCTATACCATCACGGGCGGCTTCCGCGCCGTTACCACCACCGACCTCATCCAGTCCATCGTGATGAGCCTGGCCCTTGTGGCTGTGCTGGTGTATGGTATTGGCGCGGCAGGCGGCTGGGATGCCGTTGTGGCCAACGCCCAGAGCCTGCCCGGTTACCTGACCATGATGGCCAGCCATAACGCCGCCGAGGGCACGGCCACCTCGTACAGCCTGCTGGACATCGTCTCCACCATGGCGTGGGGCCTGGGCTACTTCGGAATGCCCCACATCCTGCTCCGCTTCATGGCCATTGAGGAGGAAAAGAAGCTGGTACTCAGCCGCCGCATTGCCAGCTTGTGGGTCGTCATTGCCATGACCGCCTCCATCATCATCGGCATGGTGGGCCTTGGCATGACCAAGGCAGGCGCGCTGGAGTACCTGAGCGGCTCCTCCAGCGAGACGGTCATCGTCCGCATTGCAAACCTCATTGCACAGCACGGCATTCTGGCAGCCGTTCTGGCGGGCCTGATCCTGGCGGGCATCCTTGCCGCCACCATGTCCACCGCCGACAGCCAGATGCTTGCTGCCGCGTCCAGCGTCTCCCAGAACATCCTGCAGGAGTTCGGCCACATGAAGCTGACCGAGCGCCAGAGCCTGTTTGCCGCCCGCCTGACCATCATCTGCGTCAGCGTGGTGGGCGTGGTGCTGGCCCGTGACCCGGATTCCAGCGTGTTCGGCATCGTCAGCTTTGCATGGGCCGGTTTCGGCGGCGCATTCGGTGCAGTCATGCTCTGTGCGCTCTTCTGGAAGCGCTGCAACTGGCAGGGCGCGCTGGCCGGAATGCTCGCCGGCGGCCTGATGGTCTTTGTCTGGAAGTACCTCGTCAGCCCTCTGGGCGGCGTGTTCGGCATCTATGAGCTGCTGCCCGCCTTCCTGACCTCACTGCTGGTCTGCGTGGTGGTCAGTCTGGTCACCCCCGCCCCTTCGAAGGAGATCGAAGCCGAGTTTGAGGCGGCGAAATAAGAAACAATAGAAAGCAAGGGCCATTGCACAGATTCTCGTGCAATGGCCCTTGCTTTATACCCGGCGCACAACGCCGTTCTCAACAAAGAAAAGATTCGGCTAAGAAAAAATATTTTGCATACAAAAAAAGAAAAGATTGCTTGTGCAGAATCACGAAAACGCTGCACGAATTAAAGAATACAACAAGAAATACTTTTAAATCGTAAATTCTTCAGGCGGAATCGTAAAAAAATTCTAACATTTTGGAAAGAGATGCCGTATCATGGATTCATAAATATGCATACGGCTTGCGGGCGGTGTGCCAAAATTGTCCGGAAATTTGAGGAAGGAGTATTTTCATGGGAAAATCAACAGTGGATGCGTCTGCAGGGTTTGGATTGCGTGATAAACTTGCATACGCAGCGGGTGACTTTGGCTGCAATATGAGTTTTGCGCTCAAAGGCTACCTGACGATTTATTGGACGCAGTTTATGGGGATCGACAACTACCTGATGGCATCCCTTCTGCTGATCGTGCAGATCTGGGACGCAATCAACGATCCGATTATCGGAGCAATGGTAGATGCGGATACGCACAAATACCGCCGGAACAAGTTCCTTGCCTATATCTGGTTCGGTGCAATCGGACTGACCGTGGCTGGTGCACTTTGCTATCTGCCGTTCCCGCAGGCTCCCGGTATGGTCAAGAATATTCTGTTTGTGGCAGGCTATATGATCTGGGATGCTTTCTACACCGTTGCAAATGTGCCGTATGGCTCGATGCTGTCTCTGATCTCGGATGACCCGATCCAGCGTGCACAGCTGTCGACTTTCCGCTCCATTGGTTCTATGGGCGGTGCGCTTCTGACCGGTATGCTGATTCCGGTGATCATTTATGATAACCAGAACAACCTGCGTGGTGAGCAGATGTTTGTCATTGCTCTGATCATGGGTGTGATCGGTCTGATCTGCTTCCGCTTTATGGTCACGAACACAAAGGTGCGTGTGGACACCACGATCACTCTGAAAGAGGATGCACCGAAGTTCAACATCGTGAAGGCGTTCAACAACTTTATCCATAATCGCCCGGCTGTGGGCGCAACGCTGGCACCTATAGCAACGTTTATTGGTATGTATGGTGCCTCTACTGCAGGTCAGATCCTGTTCCAGGCTTATTTCAAGAATGCAAAGATCTCCGGCCTTGTGGGTATGATCTCCTACTTTGGCGTTTTCATCTTCAGTCCTTTTGTGAGCCGTATCGTCAAGCGCTTTGGCAAGAAAGAAGCCGTGACCTTTGGTTCGGTTGTCTGTGCGCTGGCATACGTCCTGATGCTGGTTCTGCCCATTACACCGGACAGCCGGGGCCTCGGCCTTTATGTCCTGTGTCAGGTCATTGCAATGCTGGGCGGCGGTATCGGAAGCTGCCTGAGCTGGTCTCTGATGGCAGATGCGATCGATTATAATGAGTGGAAATTTGGTGTGCGAGAAGAAGGCACTACCTATGCACTGCACTCCTTCTTCCGTAAGCTTGCACAGGGCATCGGACCTTCTCTGGGCCTTGTTCTGGCAACCAAACTGGGCTATGATGCATCTCTGAAGGCTGCACAGACGATCGAAGTGGCAACCCGGATGCGCTATCTGGTGCCGGTCATGTATCTGGGAAGCTATATCGTGATGATCATTGCGTACGGCGTGGTGTTCAATCTGGACAAAAAGACGCTGGCGCAGATGGAAAGCGATCTGAAAGAACGCCGGGCAAAGAACGAAAAGTAAATGGTCTTAAAATCAGAGGAATAGAAGAACGGGAAAACTTCTGATAAGATGATAGAAAGCCCTCCTTTCGCTTGTGCGATGGGAGGGCTTTCCTTTTTTTCAGTTGATCAGAATCGCCATCATCTCAGCGCAGGGGATCGCGAAGCCGAACCCGAAGAAGAACAGCAGGTCGAGCACAAACTTCCAGAGCCGGACAGCAGGGGAGCAGAAGTTCATGGAGCGGGTGACGGAGGCACCTATCTCACCCCAGTGTCGGTAGTAGCCGGTCTGCTCAAAGTTGTTCCAGAGCTCCAGCGAGAGAAATTCTATCCCGACGAACAATGGGAAAAACACCCAGGAGGGAAGCCAGCCGTCTGCCTGCAGGTTCCCATTGCTCAGGGTACGCCAGTGGACGGCCATCCGGCCCGGGCAGGCGAGGATGCCCCAGATGGCCAGTGCGGCACTGAGCCAAAACAAAACTGCCCGTACCGAGCGCCAGTCAATGGATTGTTGACGGCGCAGCAGAGTAAAGAAATCTTTCAGCGGGACTTCCGGTGCAATATCTGCTTCCTGCGGGTCACGGCAGTGCATCAGGTCGGCAAGGGTCAGCCCCAGCGCGTCGGCCAGTGGTTCCAGCGTGTTGATGTCCGGCAGGCCGACCCCGCGTTCCCATCGGCTGACAGCCTTATCTGTTACATGCAGCTGCTGGGCCAGCTCTGCCTGTGTTAATCCCTGTGACTTGCGCATCCGGGCGAGAAATGCCCCGAACGTTTTCGCATTCATTGTGCTCACATCCTTTGGAAAAAGGATAGCATACCACGCACCAAAAGGCAATCGACGCTTTGTTTACCTGCTCCAAAACACAAATCCCCCACCGCCTGTTCGGTCAATGGACAGGCGGTGGGGGATATTTTATATGGAGTTCAGAAGAAAAATGCTGGGATCAGAGCTTACAGCTGGGGGCCGGCAGAAACCAGAGCCTTGCCGTGCTCGTTACCCTCGTACTTCTTGAAGTTCTTGATGAAGCGGCCAGCCAGATCCTTGGCCTTCTCCTCCCACTGGGAAGCGTCGGCGTAGGTATCGCGGGGATCCAGGATGCCGGTGTCAACACCGTTCAGGACGGTGGGAACCTCGAAGTCGAAGTAGGGGATCTTCTTGGTGGGCACGTTGTTGATATCGCCGTTCAGGATAGCATCGATGATACCACGGGTGTCCTTGATGGAGATGCGCTTGCCGGTGCCGTTCCAGCCGGTGTTGACCAGGTAAGCCTTAGCGCCGCTCATCTGCATCTTCTTGACCAGCTCCTCAGCGTACTTGGTGGGGTGCAGCTCCAGGAAAGCCTGGCCGAAGCAAGCGGAGAAGGTGGGGGTGGGCTCGGTGATGCCGCGCTCGGTGCCAGCCAGCTTTGCGGTGAAGCCGGACAGGAAGTAGTACTGGGTCTGCTCGGGGCTCAGGATAGAGACGGGAGGCAGAACGCCGAATGCGTCAGCAGACAGGAAGATGACATTCTTTGCAGCAGGTGCAGAAGAGATGGGGCGGACGATGTTCTGGATGTGGTTGATGGGGTAGGACACACGGGTGTTCTCGGTGACAGACTTGTCAGCGAAGTCGATGTGGCCCTCGGCATCCAGAGTGACGTTCTCCAGCAGAGCGTTGCGCTTGATGGCGTTGTAGATATCGGGCTCAGAGTCCTTGTCCAGGTTGATGACCTTTGCGTAGCAGCCGCCCTCGAAGTTGAACACGCCGTTGTCGTCCCAGCCGTGCTCGTCATCGCCGATCAGCAGACGCTTGGGATCGGTGGACAGGGTGGTCTTGCCGGTGCCGGACAGACCGAAGAAGATGGCAGTGTTCTTGCCCTCCATATCGGTGTTGGCGGAGCAGTGCATGGAAGCAATGCCCTTCAGCGGCAGGAAGTAGTTCATCATGGAGAACATGCCCTTCTTCATCTCGCCGCCGTACCAGGTGTTGACGATGACCTGCTCCTTGCTGGTGATGTTGAACATAACAGCAGTCTCGGAGTTCAGGCCCAGCTCCTTGTAGTTCTCGACCTTGGCCTTGGAAGCGTTGTAAACAACGAAATCAGGCTCAAAGTTCTCCAGCTCCTCAGCGGTGGGCTTGATGAACATGTTGGTGACGAAGTGTGCCTGCCAGGCCACTTCCATGATGAAACGGACAGCCATGCGGGTGTCCTTGTTTGCGCCGCAGAAAGCATCCACAACGTACAGGCGCTTGTTGGACAGCTCCTTCTTTGCGATCTCCTTCACGGCAGCCCAGGCTTCCTCAGAAGCGGGGTGGTTGTCGTTCTTGTACTCGTCGCTGGTCCACCAAACGGTGTTCTTGGAGTTCTCGTCCATCACGATGAACTTGTCCTTGGGGGAACGGCCGGTGTAGATGCCGGTCATAACGTTCACAGCGCCCAGCTCGCTGACCTTGCCCACTTCGTAGCCTTCCAGGCCGGGCTTGGTCTCTTCCTCGAACAGCTGCTCGTAAGAGGGGTTATACACGACCTCGGTCGTGCCGGTAATGCCGTACTTGCTCAGATCTACCTTTGCCATAATACTTATACCTCTTCTTTCGTTCAGATCAATTCTGATCGCGCGACGCACATGCCCTTAGCCAATGGACAGCGCGGGCGATGAAGAAATACAGATGCGTATTCTCCTGTTTACCATTATACATAAAAACGTTCCAAAATCAACCAGAGGGAACAAAAGGTTCTTATAAATGTAACAAATTTTATTCAGAATCTTAGCTGTTTGAAGTGATTTCATAAGAAGAAAGGGGAACCGCGGCGAACAAAATAAAGAAAAGAGACCCAAAACACAACTTTGATAATATTTTGTCGATTCTGGATGCAAGCGGGTATCCCAGAGCGGAAAAACCGGGGCGGGAGGCCCGCAGCACAAATTTCTGAAAAACTTGAAATTTCCTGTTGACAAAGTACGACTGCTATGCTAAAATAATCGAGTCGGGAGCGAAACCCCGATGCGAAAATGGACGTATGGCCCGTTGGTCAAGCGGTTAAGACAGAGGCCTCTCACGCCTTTAACATCGGTTCGATTCCGGTACGGGTCACCATTTTATAGTAGTAAAACGGCTGTATGCCGTTTTATATAGATGCCTCTTTAGCTCAGTCGGTTAGAGCACCTGACTGTTAATCAGGGTGTCGCCTGTTCGAGTCAGGCAAGAGGCGCCAGCAAAGCGATGGAAATGTTCCATCGCTTTTTTCTTTTTGTTGACAGCGAATGCGGCGGGGGATATACTGGGGAGTAAGAAATATCACGATAGCGGCATCCTTGTGGTCAGCGTCCTCACCCTCTCAGGCGCTTGAGCGCCAGCTCTCCCAAAGGGAGAGCTTCTGACGAAACGGTGAAGCTGCCCAAGGCTCCCCCTTTGGGGGAGCTGGCATTGCGAAGCAATGACTGAGAGGGTGAGCTGCCTGAAAAGGAGAAATCACAATGAAACAGATCATTCTGACCGGCGACCGTCCCACGGGCCGCCTGCATGTTGGCCACTACGTTGGCTCTTTGAAGGAGCGCGTGCGCCTGCAGAACACCGGCAAGTTCGACGAGATCTATATTATGATCGCTGACGCGCAGGCCCTGACGGACAACGCCGATAACCCGGAGAAGGTCCGCCAGAACATCCTGCAGGTGGCACTGGACTATCTGGCCTGCGGTCTGGATCCCAACAAGGTCCACATCTTCATCCAGTCCATGGTGCCGCAGCTGACAGAGCTGAGCTTCTATTATATGAATCTGGTCACGGTGAGCCGCCTGCAGCGCAACCCCACCGTGAAGAGCGAGATCCAGATGCGGAACTTCGAGACCAGCATCCCGGTGGGCTTCTTCACCTACCCCATCAGCCAGGCAGCGGATATCACGGCATTCGGTGCCACTACTGTGCCGGCCGGTGAGGATCAGATGCCCATGCTGGAGCAGTGCCGCGAGATCGTGCACAAGTTCAACGCCGTCTACGGCGAGACCCTGACCATGCCTGAGATCATGCTGCCCCAGAATGCCGCCTGCCTGCGCCTGCCCGGCATCGATGGCAAGGCCAAGATGAGCAAGAGCCTGGGCAACTGCATCTACCTGTCGGATGAGCCCGAGGACATCAAGAAGAAGATCATGTCCATGTACACCGACCCCAACCACCTGCGGGTGCAGGACCCCGGCAAGGTGGAGGGCAACCCCGTGTTCATCTATCTGGACGCTTTCAGCCGCCCCGAGCACTTTGCTGAGTTCCTGCCGGAGTACCAGAACCTCGATGAGCTCAAGGCCCACTATCAGCGCGGCGGTCTGGGCGACGTGAAGATCAAGAAGTTCCTCAACGCCGTCATGCAGGCCGAGCTGGAGCCCATCCGCAACCGCCGCAAGGAGTGGGAGCAGCGCCTGCCCGAGGTCGTGGAGATCCTGAAGGAAGGCAGCGCCGTGGCTGAAAAGACCGCTGCTGCCACCCTGGCCAATGTCCGCAAAGCCATGCGTATTGACTACTTCGCGGATAATAACCTGCTGAAGTAACTGCTTGTAAAACAAAATAAGCATAAAACAAGCGCCGCGCTCCCGGTTTGGGAACGCGGCGCTTGCTGTTTATTTCAGGCGAAATCAGTTGTTATATGCGCGGGTCTTGATCTCCTCGGTGACCTTTGCGATGAATTCATCCACTTCCATCGTGGTGGTCTCGCCCTTGCGGTCACGGACAGAGAGGTTGCCGGCCTCGGCTTCCTTGGCACCCAGAACCAGCATGTAGGGCACACGGTCCACCTGCTGTGCGGCACGGATCTTGTAGCCGATCTTCTGGTTGTCGTCGTCCAGAGCCACGCGGACACCGGCCTCCACCAGCTTCTCGGTGATGCTCTCCGCATACTCGAGGGTCTTTTCGGAAACGGGCAGGACCTTGACCTGAACAGGTGCCAGCCAGGTGGGGAACTTGCCCTTGGTCTCCTCGATCAGGTAGGCCATGAAGCGGTCCAGAGAGCCCAGGATCGCACGGTGCAGGACAACGGGGGTCTTTTCGGAGCCGTCCTTGTCCACATAGGTCAGGTGGAACTTTGCGGGCAGGCAGAAGTCCAGCTGGCAGGTGGACAGAGTATACTCAGCACCCACGGCGGGCTTGACGTTCACATCCAGCTTGGGGCCGTAGAAGGCGGCCTCGCCGATCTCCTCGGTGAAGTGGATGCCCAGCTCGGTCAGCACCTCGCGCAGAGCGTTTTCGGCGTGGTTCCACATGGCATCGTCGTCGTGGTACTTCTTCTTGTCGGCGGGGTCACGCAGAGACAGAACGCAGCGGTAATCGGTGATCTTGAAGTCCTTGTAGGTCTCGAAGATCAGGTTGCAGACATCGGCGACCTCGCTCTTGATCTGCTCCGGAGTGCAGAACAGGTGGGCATCGTTCTGGCAGAAGTGGCGGCCGCGCTCAATGCCCTTCAGGGTGCCGGAGGACTCGTAGCGGAAATCGTGTGCGATCTCACCGATGCGCATGGGCAGGTCACGGTAAGAGTGGGGACGATTTGCGTAGATCATCATGTGGTGGGGGCAGTTCATCGGGCGCAGGACATAGCTTTCGCCCTCCATCTCCATGGCGGGGAACATGTTCTCGCGGTAGTGATCCCAGTGGCCGGAGGTCTTGTACAGGTTCACGGTACCGATGCAGGGGGTCATCACGTGCAGGTAGCCGCGTGCACGCTCCTTCTCCTTGATATAGTTCTCCAGCTCCTGCCAGACGGTGTAGCCTGCGGGCAGGAACATGGGCAGGCCGCGGCCCACCAGGTCGTCGGTCATAAACAGGCCCATCTCCTTGCCGATCTTGCGGTGATCGCGCTCACGGGCCTCCTGCTGCTCCTTCTCCCAGGCTTCCAGCTCTTCCTGGTTGTGGAATGCCACACCGTTGATACGGGTCAGCATCTTGTTTTCCTTGTCGTTCTTCCAGTATGCGCCGGACTGCTGGGTGATCTTGAAGGCCTTCAGCGCCTTGGTGTAGGTCAGGTGGGGTCCGATGCACATGTCAACGTACTCGCCCTGCTGGAAGAAGCTGAACTCGGTCTCGTCGGCCAGATCAGCCATGTGCTCGATCTTGTAGTGCTCCTGGCGCTCCTCCATCAGCTTCACAGCCTCGTCACGGGGCAGGATGAAGGGCTTGATGGCCAGATTTTCCTTGCAGATCTTGCGCATCTCTTTTTCGATGTTGGCCAGATCGTCATCGGTGAGCTTGGTGTCGCCCAGATCGACATCGTAGTAGAAGCCGTTCTCGGTGGCGGGGCCAAAGGCAAAGTCAGCCTCGGGGTACAGGCGCTTGATGGCCTGCGCCATGATGTGAGCAGCGGTGTGGCGGATAACATGCAGTTCCTGGTCCTGCGGGCACTCGTCCACATGGCCGTCTTTGTAGATGATCTTCATAGTGGTTCTCCTTTTGATGAAAGTTAAAACAAAAAAGCGCTCCATCCCGCTCAAATTTACGGGATGAAGCGCCTGAAGATTTCACGCGTTCCACGGTTCCACCCGAATTGCGTGCCCTTAAGAACACGCCACTCGCTGTGCTGTAACGGGCGCACCCGGCAGAGGTTCTCCTCTGCGCTCTGCGGTGGTAGAAGCCCGATGCACGGCAGGCTGCTTGCAGCACCCGGTATCCGGGGCAGCCCTCTCTGCGTCATGGGGAACGAGCTTCGGTTTGTCCGCATCATCGCTTTGGTCAGGATGAAACTACGCTGATTGTAGCACGATGGCGGCAAAAAATCAAGCTCTCTGCGGCGAAAATCTGCGAAAAATCATTCTTCTTTTTTCTTCAGCTTGACCCGCCACTTGTGGGAGGCGTACTCCGGCCGCAGCTTGTTGGTGACAAAGGTCTGGCTGCTGTAGAGGCCGTGGTGGCCCGAGAGCATGTAGCACACGCCGCAGCCCAGCGCAATAAGCTCCAGCCCCTGCCCGCCAAACAGCTCGAATCCCAGCAGGATGGAGGGGATCAGGGCGTTTGTGGCTCCGCAGAACACGCAGACCAGACCGATGGCACCGGCAAACCCGGCGGGCAGGCCCAGCCATGGCCCGGCGATGCAGCCAAAGGTCGCCCCGATGTAGAAACTTGGGACCACCTCGCCGCCTTTGAAGCCTACTGCCAGGGTCAGGGCGGTCAGGAAGATCTTGCACAGAAAATCCCAGGGCAGCGCGGCTCCCTGCTCCACGGCATCGGCAATGACGGCCATTCCGGCCCCGTTGTACCGCCCGACACCGAACAGATACGAGAACGCTACCACGGCTGCACCGCCCGCAAAAGCCCGGAGCCAGGGATTCGGGATCCGTTTGGGGATCCCGTGTTCCAGGGTGTGAAGCGTCCAGCAGAACAGCCGGGTCACGGCGGCACAGGCAATGCCCAGCAGGGCGGTCTGAAGCGCGGTTTCCAGCGTCAGGTGCGGGATGGAATTGAGCACAAAATTGGTCGGGGCGATCCCGAAGAACAGGGATACGCCGTAAGCAATGAGGGCCGAAGTGAACGCGGGCATAAAGGCCGAAGTGAACGTCAGCCCCACGTCCTCCACCATCATGGCGAAGAGGGCGGCGGTCAGCGGGGTGCCGAACAGGGCGGAGAAGAACGCGGCCATGCCGCTGATGGTGGCGGTGCGGCGGACGTAATCGCTCAGGTGGAGCAGTTTGCCCACGTTCCAGCCGATGCTGCCGCCCATCTGCAGGGCTGCACCCTCGCGGCCGGCAGAACCGCCGCACAGGTGGGTGAGCACCGTGCCCAGAAAGATGGCGGGCACCAGCAGCAGGCTGACCGGCTCGCCGCTCTGCACGGCGCGGATGACATTGTTGGTGCCCACGCCTTCGCACTTTGTGACCTTGTAGAGTGCCACGATGGCAAGGCCCGCCAGCGGCAGGCAGAGCAGCAGCCAGCTCTGCGCGGCCCGCAGCTCGGTGACGTACTCCACGCTCAGGTGGAACGCTGTGCCGACTGCGCCGCAGACCAGACCCGTGGGCACGGCCAGCAGCAGCCATTGCAGGGCCACCCACAGGGCGGCTTTGGCCTCGCGGTTAAAATCATTCAAGTTGCTCATAGAAACTCCTGATACAAAAAAACTGAAAATTTTACACTCCAAAATAACACGCCCGCACAGGGATGTCAACCCGGAACCATTGCAGGGAGGCTCACATCGTGGTGACAACGACAAACCCCTGCTTCCTTGTGCGGAGGAAGCAGGGGTTCTGCCGAATGGATTTCAGAAAAAGGAAAAGGAGAACAAGGAGAACAAATATCGTCACGCTTTCAAAGCGGGACAGCGGTTGAAATTGTGCGGAGCGTTACTCCACATCCTGCAGGGCGGCGAAGTCCTCTTCGCCGGTGCGGATCTTGACCACGCGGGTCACGTTGTAGACAAAGATCTTGCCATCGCCGATGTGGCCGGTGTACAGGGCCTTCTTGGCGGCATCCACCACAGCGTCCACGCTGATCTTGGAAACGATGACCTCGACCTTGATCTTGGGCAGCAAGGTGCTGTCCACAGGCACGCCGCGGTATTTCTCGGTGGTGCCCTTCTGGATGCCGCAGCCCATCAC
The DNA here is from genome assembly GCF_017377535.1 of Faecalibacterium sp. Marseille-Q4137. NCBI lineage: Bacteria > Bacillati > Bacillota > Clostridia > Eubacteriales > Oscillospiraceae > Faecalibacterium > Faecalibacterium sp. Marseille-Q4137. Next base: position 5,369 of record NZ_JAFREK010000025.1, on the reverse strand, counting down.
CTGGGTCACGGTCATGCCGGTCACACCCAGATCGTTCAGCGCGGTCTTGAGCTGATCGAACTTGGAGAGCTTTGCAATGATGGACACTTTGTGCATACCGGTGTCGTAGATGCCATCGTGGATGACGGCAGGCTCCTTGACCACAGGCACGGCAGCGTTCATCTGCACGGCGCTTGCCTTGGAGGCATCATCCTCGCCCAGATCGGTGTTCTCGTTGGGCACCATGGCAGCGGCGTTGGCATCGGAGATGGAGAAACCGGCGTAAGCGGAAGTCAGGCCGTGCTCGTGGATATCCAGGCCGTCGATCTCCACCTCAGCGGGGACGCGCAGGCCGATGGTTTTGTCGATGATCTTGAAGATGATGAACATCACGACCACAACGTATACATCAACGGTGATAAGGCCCAGCAGCTGGGTGCCCAGCTGTGCAAAGCCGCCGCCGTAGAACAGGCCCTTGCCCACGCCGTCGCCGCCGTTGGAGAACAGGCCCACGGCAATGGTGCCCCACACGCCGTTTGCAAAGTGAACGGAGACAGCACCCACGGGATCATCGATCTTTGCGATCTTATCAAAGAATTCAACGCTCAGGACCACAAGGATACCGGCCACAAAGCCGATGAGGAAGGCACCGAAGGGAGAGACCGCGTCGCAGCCTGCGGTGATGGCGACCAGACCGGCCAGAGAGCCGTTCAGGGTCATGGAGACATCGGGCTTGCCGTAGCGCAGCCAGGTGAAGATCATGGTCACACAGGTGGCAACGGCAGCGGCCAGGTTGGTGTTGAAGCAGACAAGACCCGTCAGGGTCATGGCCTCATCGGTGGCAAGGCTCAGGGAAGAGCCGCCGTTGAAGCCGAACCAGCAGAACCACAGGATGAACACGCCCAGCGCACCGGCGGTCAGGTTGTGGCCGGGAATGGCGTGGGGGTTGCCGTCCTTATCGTACTTGCCGATACGGGGGCCGAGCATTGCGGCACCCAGCAGGGCGATCACACCGCCCACATTGTGAACGGCTGCGGAACCGGCAAAATCATGGAAGCCCATGTTCTGCAGCCAGCCGCCGCCCCACATCCAGTGGCCGCAGATGGGGTAGACCACCAGCGAAATGGCAGCGGAATAAACGCAGTAAGCCTTGAAGTTGGTGCGCTCGGCCATGGAGCCGGACACGATGGTGGCTGCCGTGGCACAGAACACGGTCTGGAACACGATGTACACCCACAGCGGGATATCAAGCCCCAGGTGGCTGTAATCGCCCTGAATGAACGGATCGAACCCGCCGATCAGCGCGCTTGTGCCGCCGAACATCAGGCCGAAGCCGATGACCCAGTAGCACGGTGTGCCGATGCAGAAGTCCATCATGTTTTTCATCAGGATGTTGCCGGTGTTTTTGGCGCGGGTAAAGCCCGCCTCACACAGCGCAAAACCGGCCTGCATAAAGTAGACCAGGAATGCCGCAACCAGCACCCAACAGGTGTTTATGGAACTGAACATTATAATACCTCCCCGGTTTGTAATGCGCTCCCCGCACCGAATGTGCGCGGGAGCCTTGTTCAGGAGGCCCTCTATTCCTCCCGAGCAATATCCAGCGAAAACACAAAAGGCGCTGGCGGAATCACTTCCGTCAGCGCCTTTGCTTTCGATGGCACGAGTATAGCCCCTTTGTGCAAAACTGTCAAGAGCCGGGGCATGATTTTTACGTTTTACACAACACAGAACCGAGAAAAAAGAGGAAAGCTTTACAAGTCATTCTTTTTTCTCGGCCTCACCGGCGGGCGTTTCTTCCTTTTTGCGGCCGGAGCGGTGTCCGCCCTCCATCTCCCAGTGGAGCATCAGGCTCATCATGGCTCGCAGGGCAAAGGTGGCCGCCAGCGGTACCACCGATTCCAGATTCTGCAACAGGAAGGTCTTGGCGATCTCCGCCGACATCAGAAACTCCAGCGCCGTGGTCAGGCCGCTGGACATCTCGTGGAGGAAATCGTGCTGGCCATGGAAAAAGGTGACCCGCACATAGTGGTAGGTGGCCTTGACAAGGCTGGTGACGATGATGAACAGGCCGATGATCTCAGCCAGCCCGGAGATCAGCGGCACCGCCGTCTCCAGAAACCCCTCCATGCCGTGGGTGACGATCTGATTGAAATGGTACAACCATGCCATATTAGACTTCCTCGTGTTTCGTATCATAAACCGCCCTTTTCAGGGTGAGCAGGATGTGTTTGGATAAGATTCGTATATCCTGCCGCTTCTGCTTACAGCAGGGTCTTGATGTAGGCGGCCAGCTGCTCATCTTTGCAGGAGGCGAAGAACAGCTCACTGAACTTTTCGCCTGCAATGGCTCCCTTGAGCAGGTCCTGGTCGATGCTCTGCAGGCACTCGATCAGGGGCTTGAAGGTGGCAGCGCGCACATCATCCAGAATGGCCTTGTTCCGCATCTCAGGCACAACGCGCTCCTTGGGGTAGCCCTGACCGTGGCCAAAGCCGAACAGCTTCTCGAAGCAGTACTCGAGGTTCAGCTCGCCGCCCCAGCCAAAGCCCTTGGCAAAGGGCATGGAAACGGCGTTGCCGTCGTTGACGTGGGCAAAGGTGTAAGCGTCCACGGGGTCCTCCACATGGCCGCAGATCACGCCGGGGAAGCTGTTCAGGGCCAGCATGGCACCCTCGCCGGTGCCGCAGCCGGTGATGACGTAGTCGGCCGCGCCGCTGTTCAGCAGGATGGCGGCCAGAATGCCGCACTGAACATAGGTCAGCTGGGCGGCATCCTCGGCGGTGTACATGCCGTAGTTGACCACCTCGTGGCCCATGGGTTCCACCACCTTTTTCAGGGCGGTTTCAATGATGCCGTTCTTGGCGGCCTGACTGTTTTCGTTGATGAGTGCAATTTTCATGGAACATTCCTCCTGTTTTTTCGGATACCTCTAAGATACATGAGCGGCGGTGCGCTGTCAAGCGGCCATCAGCCCAGCTTCTTTTTCTGCTGGCGTGCCACGATGGGCATGAGCAGGGGCGTGGGAACGAGCTTCTGGGCCGTGGTGGCAAGGCGCATCAGGGTGCTGGGCACGATGATGGTCTTGCGGCGGAGCATCCCGCGCATGGCCTCCTCCACGCAGAGCTCCGGGGTGATGCCCTTAAGGGCGAATACCACGTCGGCACGGTCGTTGAACTCGGTGTCCACGGGGCCGGGGCAGAGGGCACAGACATAGACCGGGCTGTGCTGCTCCCGCAGCTCCTCAGCCACGCCGCGGGTCAGGCTGACAACGTATGCCTTGGAGGCGTAGTAGCCCGCCATATAGGGCCCGCCCGGCAGCAGGCCCGCCGAGGATGCCACGTTCAGGATGGTGCCATAGCCCTGTGCTTCCATCTTGCGCAGGGTGAACTTGAACAGCCGGTGCATGGCCAGCACGTTCACCCGCAGCATGGAAAGCTCCTTGCCCTCGTCTGTTTCGGAAAAGGCACCGCAGGCACCAAAGCCTGCGTTGTTGATGAACAGGTCGATGCGTTCGTCTGCCAGTGCTTCGCACAGGGCGGTGACCTGCGCATCCTGCTCAAGGTCGGCGGGTACGATGCGGCAGAGGGTGCCGTGTTTCGCCCGGAGCTCGGCGGCAAGGGTCTCCAGCCGGTCGCGGCGGCGGGCGGTCAGAATGAGCCGGAAGCCCAGCCGGGCATAGCGGCGGGCAAACTCCCGCCCGATGCCGGAAGAAGCGCCGGTGATCCAGACAGTTTTGGTTGACATAAGCATTCTCCTTTTCTGCGGAAACTCCATTGCCTCTATTCTATCACGGCAGTGGGTGAGAATCCATGCAAAAATTCAAGAAAAAGCTATCCCTTGTTGCCCGGGAAATTTTGGAGTATAATAGACTCAAAGAACAGCGCACTGACGCAGGAGGAAAGAAAAATGAACAAACCGGTATTGGTGGTCATGGCTGCCGGCATGGGCAGCCGTTACGGCGGCATGAAGCAGATCGACCCGGTGGGCCCCAAGGGTCAGCCCATTGTGGAGTACTCCCTGTACGATGCCCACCGCGCAGGCTTTGAGACTGTGATCTTTGTCATCAAGCACGAGATCGAGGATGCCTTCAAAGCCGCCATCGGTGACCGCGTCTCTCAGGGCATGAACGTGAAATACGCTTTCCAGCAGCTGGATGAGCTGCCCGCAGGCTTCACCATCCCCGAGGGCCGTGTCAAGCCCTGGGGCACCTGCCACGCCGTGCTGGCCGCAAAAGACCTCATTGATGGGCCCTTCGCTGTCATCAACGCGGACGACTACTACGGCCCCGAGGCCTTCAAGGTCATCTATGAGTATCTGTCCACCCATCAGGACGGCGCAGTTTACGATTACTGCATGGTGAGCTACCTGCTCAAAAATACTGTCTCCGAGAACGGCACCGTCTCCCGCGGTGTCTGCGTGGTGAACCCGGACGGCACCCTGCACAGCGTGACCGAGCGCACCGGCATCGAGACCTATGAGGGCGGCATCCGCTGCACCGCTCTTGTCGGTGAGGGCACGGATGACCTGCCGGTGGAAGCACCTGTCAGCATGAACCTGTGGGGCTTCGGCAAGAGCTTCCTGGACGAGGCCGACCGCCGCTTTGCAGGCTGGCTGCGTGAGAATCTGCCCAAGAACCCCCTCAAATGCGAGTATTTCCTGCCCACCGTGGCCAGCGAGCTCATCGATGAGGGCAAGGCGGCAGTCACCGTGCTCAAGAGCACCGATAAGTGGTACGGCGTGACCTACCGTGAGGATAAGCCCACCGTGGTGGCCGCCATCGCCCAGAAAACCCAGGAGGGCCTGTACCCCGAGGATCTGTGGGCGTGATAAGCTGAAACAGGCGCAGATGCGAAACAAAATCTGTGGCGGCCCTCTTGACTTTTTGCGCAGGAGTGCATATACTAAAGTTGTAGATGAGACTACGGAACCATTCCATGGTTCCACCAAAGCAACAAGAAGCCCCCTCGGTACTGCGAATACCAAGGGGGCTTCCTGCTTGCTAAGGGTTAGTGCTTACCGGCCTTGAACTGTTCCTCAAGCCACTTGCAGATGTAGTAGCTGACCACACCCGCTGCGACGGACAGTATAAATGAGACTACCATTTCCATGGTTACCACCTCCTTCCCACATCAAATGGGTCGGAAGGCCGACAGGTACAGTATAACAGAAAATTCGACACATTACAACGCAGAAGCGCCCCATCCGGTGAAGGATGAGGCGCTTCTACGTATATTTGGGAATATTCGGGGATGGCGTTAGTTGTTCTTGAGCTCCTGTGCCTTCTGCCATGCATTCAGCACATCAAGCTTGCTTACGGGATTGGCCGGGAAGAACTTCATCTCTTCCGGAGCCGTGCCCTCATCGTTCAGGTCAGGGATAAGCTCGTTTT
>NZ_JAFREK010000024.1:0-46491 GCF_017377535.1 Faecalibacterium sp. Marseille-Q4137 | reverse complement strand
GAAAAAGATCATCCTGTTTTCCCTGCCGCTGGCGGCATCCAGCTTTTTGCAGCTGCTGTTCAATGCTGCCGATGTGGTCGTGGTGGGCCGGTTCGTCGGCAGCGCCGCGCTGGCAGCAGTTGGTTCCAACGGTGCGCTCATCAACCTGCTGGTCAACCTGTTTGTCGGCCTTGCGCTGGGTGCAAACGTTGTGGCTGCCCGCTGCTATGGCGCAAAGGATGACCAGGGCGTGCACGAAGCGGTGCAGACCGCTGTTACCCTGAGCCTTGTGGGCGGCGTACTGATGGCTTTTGTGGGCTTTTTTGCAGCCCACGGCCTGCTGGAACTGATGTCCAGCCCCGAGGATGTCATTGACCTTGCCACCCTTTACCTGAAGATCTACTTCATCGGAATGCCGATGACCATGCTGTACAACTTCAACGCCTCCCTGCTGCGTGCCGTGGGCGACACCCGCCGCCCGCTGGTCTGTCTGGCGGTGGCAGGTGTCATCAATGTGGTGCTGAACCTGCTGTTCGTCATCGTGTTCCAGATGAGCGTGGCGGGTGTTGCGCTGGCCACCATCCTCAGCCAGACGGTATCCGCCATTATGGTCACGGTGCTGCTGGTCAAGGAAGAGGGTGCCATGCACCTTGACCTGCGGCATCTGGGCTTCCACAAGAAAGCCCTGCTGCAGATCATCCAGATCGGCCTGCCCGCCGGTCTGCAGAGCACCGTGTTCAGCCTGTCCAACGTGGTGATCCAGTCGGCTATCAATTCCTTTGGCTCCACGGTCGTGGCCGGAAACTCTGCCGCATCCAACCTCGAGGGCTTCATCTACACCGGCATGAATGCCTTTGCGCAGGCGGCCGTGACCTTTACCAGCCAGAACGTGGGTGCCCGCCGGTACGACAACCTCGACCGCGTCATGCGCAACTGTCTGCTCTGCGTCACTGTGGCGGGCCTGTTCCTGGGCTGCGGCGCTTACTTTGGCGGTGAGGTCCTGCTGCACTTCTACTCCACGGATGAAGCCGTGGTGGCTGCCGGCCTGTCCCGGATGCAGATCATCTGCACTGCCTACTTCCTGTGCGGCATAATGGACACTCTGGCCAGCTGCCTGCGCGGCCGCGGCTACTCGGTGATTCCCATGATCGTCAGTCTGGTGGGCAGCTGCCTGCTCCGTCTGGTCTGGATCGCAACTATCTTCCGGATGTTCCGCTCTACCGGCACGCTGTACATCAGCTATCCCCTCAGCTGGGCCCTGACCGCAGGGGTGCATCTCATTTGCCTGCTGGTCGTGCGCAAAAAGATGAACGATCAGCTGAAGGAAGAGAGCCGCCTGGCCACCTAACAAAAAACGCTCTCCTGTGCTCAGCAGGAGGGCATTTTTTGTTTACAGCATCTTCTTTAACAGATATCGGTCATACCCGCCGTACATCTCACGGCGGTCGGCAATGACAAAACCGCAGGCAAGGGCATTGTTCAGGCTGTATTGATTCTCCGGGCTGACGGTGGCCCCGATGCCCACGATGCCGGGCCGGACAAGGGGCAGCGCAGCTTCCAGCAGCTTCCGCTGCAGGCCGTTGCCCCGCCAGTCCGGGTGGACCACCGCGCTGTCTGCATTGGCCCAGTGCTCCCACTCCTCCCGGGGCACCCCCAGAAAGGCCGCATAGTTGTGCGCGCTCCGGCCACAGTAGCGCAGGATAAAGTACGCCCCCAGCCGTTCGCCGTCGTATGCCCCGATGCACAGGTCCTCCCTCAGGTAGGCCGTGATATTCTCCAGTGTGTCCGGCACAAACTGCTCCGGGTGGGGCATGGCGGCCCGCACTTCGTTCTGCAAAGCAAAGAATGCGGCGGCATCCGCAGGGCTGCACCGGCGCAGGCGAATGGGAAGCTGTGCAGGCCGGCCACACACTTTTTGCAATATCAGTTCCATTTTGTGAACCCTCCAAAAATAAAATCATACTTTCTGCTGGATTCCAGTATAATTACCATTCAAAATAAAGTCAAATCATGCTATAATGAAAGTAAGAGAATCTGTCCGGCGCAGCTTTTGGGATGCAGGGCAGGTTTTCCCAAGTCCAGGCGGGCACTGCCCCGCCCGCGAACCGGAGGAACAGCCCATGAAAGAATCCAGCTCTTCGTCATCCATCCGCCTGGGCGGTGCGGTCATCAGTGACCGTGTCGTCGCGGCGCTTCTGGAAGAACTGCGCACCGGCCGCTACGCCGATGCCGACCGCCTGCCCGCCGAGGTCGATCTGGCCGCGGAACTCGGTGTCAGCCGTACCGTGATCCGGGACGCGCTGAGCGAGATGGAGCGCGCCGGTTACATCGAGCGTGTGCGCGGCATTGGCACAGTGGTCAACCGCACCGTGCTCGGCCTGCGCAGCCGCCTTGACCAGAAGCTGGAATATTACCCGCTGATCCGCAGCTTTGGCAGCTACCCCCACGCCGATGGCATCCAGATCTATCCCATCCGCGCCGGGGCCGAACTTGCCCGGGATCTTGCCATTGCACCGGGGGATGAGGTCATCTGCATCAAAAAACGCATCCTGGCCGACACCACCCCGGTCATCTACTCCATCGATTATCTGCCCCGCGCCCTCTTTGGCAGCCGGGACTACACCCGTATCGACCTGAGCGGCGGCGTGTTTGATATCCTGGAGCAGGAATGCAACCAGCAGATCTCTTCGAATGTGGCCCACCTCAAGGCCAGCTGCGGCGACGAGGCCATCCGGGCTGCCATGCGTCTTGCCCCCGGCGAGGCCATGCTGCTGCTGGACGAGATCTGCTTCAACCGTCTGTGCCACCCGGTCATGCGCTCACTGAGTTATTACACGAATTTCTTCGATTTTTCCATTCTACGAAAATTACTTTGACGGAGGTAAAATTCATGCGCCATCTCATCGATCCCTTGGATTTCAGCCAGGAGGAGATCACCTCTCTGCTGGATCTGGCCGACCGCATCCGCTCCGATCCTGCCGCTTACCAGGACGTTGCGGCTCACAAAAAGCTTGCCACCTTGTTCTATGAGCCGTCTACCCGCACCCGCCTTTCCTTTGAGGCGGCCATGCTGAACCTGGGCGGCCATGTGCTGGGCTTCCCGAGCGAGAGCGTCTGCAGCGCTTCCAAGGGAGAAAGCGTTGCAGATACCATCCGTGTGGTCTCCTGCTATGCTGATATCGTGGCAATGCGCCATCCCAAAGAAGGCGCACCGTTCCGCGCTTCCCGCTACTCCCGCATCCCGGTCATCAATGCCGGTGACGGCGGCCACCAGCACCCCACCCAGACCATGACCGATCTGATGACCATCCGCACCCGGATGGGTCGGCTGGATAATCTGACCATCGGCCTGTGCGGCGATCTGAAGTTCGGCCGCACCGTCCATTCTCTCATCAAGACCATGGCACGCTGCAAGAACATCCGCTTTGTGCTCATCAGCCCCGAGGAGCTGCGGGTGCCCGACTACATCATCAAGGACGTGCTGGAAGCCAACGGCATCGAGTACCGTGAGACCCGGAGCCTGGAGGAATCCATGCCCGAGCTGGATATCCTGTACATGACCCGTGTGCAGAAGGAGCGTTTCTTCAACGAGGAGGATTACATCCGCCTGAAGAACAGCTACATCCTGACCAGCGAAAAGATGGCCCTTGCCAAGCCTGAAATGGCAGTGCTGCATCCCCTGCCCCGCGTGAACGAGATCGCACTGGATGTGGACAACGACCCCCGTGCTGCCTACTTTGAGCAGGTGCAGAACGGCGTATACATCCGCATGGCACTGATCATGACGCTGCTGGGTCTTGCCGACCCCAAGGCACCGAAGGAGGGCAACTGATATGCTGAATATTGACGAGATCCAGAACGGCATTGTGATCGACCACATCAAGGCAGGCACCGCTGTGGGCCTGATGGAGCTGCTGGGCATCACCGGCAACAAGACCGCCAACGTGGCACTGATCCAGAATGCGCGCTCCCACAAGGCCGACTGCGGCCGCAAGGACATCATCAAGGTCGAGGGGGATGCCTCCTGGCTGAACCTGGATGTGCTGGCCTACCTCGACCCTGACATCAGCGTGACCGTGATCGAAAACGGCAAGGCTGTGCGCAAGGAAAAACCGAAGCCCCCCAAGCGTCTGGTGAACATTGTGCGGTGCCGCAATCCCCGCTGCATCTCCTCCATTGAAGAGGAATGCGACCAGATCTTTGAGATGAGCTCCAACGGCAAATACCGCTGCATCTACTGTGAGCAGGAGCTGCAGGTGAAGCCGGAATAATCGGTACAAAAGCAAAAGGCAGTGCGTCCCACGCGGCGCACTGCCTTTTTTTGTTTGCTACACGAAATCCTCCCGCATCGGAGTGAAGATATCCAGCAGGATGCCCGCTTCCGTGCAGGTGCAGCCATGCTCCACACCGTCCTCCTTCCGGCCCGATCTCAAACAAAAAAAAGCCCGACAAAGCTCCCTCCGGCAGCACCGCCCGGCATCCCATTCCCACATACGATGCCGTGCAGGTGCAGTGCATTCAGAAGGTCTCTATCTGCAGCAATCCCCCAAGATCGCCATTCAGAGCTTCGTCAGACTTTTTATTCGTAAAGACGTTCCGGCCCACGCACACACGCCTGCGATCCCGGATGTTCCTTCCTCTGTCGGCCGCAAACCATACAGCGGGGAGGCGCTCCTGCCTTTAACTTGATTTCATTGTAGCAGATTCCAATGAAACTTTCACCCCAAATGTCATATTCTGCAGGGTTTCATGTCATAATTTGCGGAGCGGGATGGTGCAGGTAAAGCGGAACCAGCACCCCCGGCAGCTGATGGTATATTCGCCGCCGTATTTTTTCAGCACATCCCGCACGTTCCACAGCCCGAAGCCGTGGCCCGCCCCTTTCTGAGAGATGCGGGGCAGCTGACCGTCCACGAGGTTCAGGTCCTTTTTCACCCGGTTGCGTACAGAGAGCACCACCTCGTCCTCGCTCTTCCGCATCCGCACATAGACCTCCGGCGGATCAGCCTGCGCGGCGGCCTCAATGGCATTGTTGAGCAGATTGGAGAGCACGATCACAAGATCCGTCTGGCCCATGGGCATATCCCGCAGATCGGGCAGATCAAAATAGACCATGACCCCTTTTCGGCTGGCTTCCTCGTACTTTTTGCTGAGCAGAGCATCCAATAAAGGGTTATGGGTGTTCATAATGGTGGTATTCGCCGCAATGGTCTTTGTGAGCGTGGAGAGGTAGGCCTTTGCGCCCTCGTAATCGCCCTGCTGGAGCAGCAGAGCCAGTGCCTCGGTGTGGTTGGTGAACTCATGGGTCAGCCGCCGCTGGGTCTTGTAGGATTCCAGAAGAGCTTCTGCGCTCTTCTTCTGGCGCACAGCCTCCACCATCAGTGTCTGCTGCAGCAGCATCTGGTCGTTGACCATCTGCACGATCCCCAGATGGATCAGCACTGCTATGGTCAGACCAAAGGTCAGCATCATGTTCATCATGCTGGGCACTTCACTGCCGCCGGATACCATCAGCACGATGTTCAGCACCACAACGATGCCAGGAAAAAAGGACATGACCAGCATCTGCAGCGGGGTCAACGCCTGCTCCCGCCGCCAGCGCCGGATAATGTAGGCTGCAAGCAGGCCAGCCCCCACAACAGCAGCTACCAGCAGGAACAGACAGCTGCGGTAGCGCCAGACCTCCCGGACGGGAATGTGCTTACACCAGGCAAAGGTGTAGCTGACTGTATTTTCCGTCAGCAGGCACATAATGCCGTTGACAAGGCAGGCCGAGAGCTTCTGGTTCCAGCTTCCACCGAAAAAGAGCACCGTAACCAACAGGTAGATGATGTTCAATATCACAGATCCGATATTGAAAAAACCAATGTCATGCCGGATCGAGGCCGCCAGAAATACTGCTGCCAGCAGGGCTGCCCACAGGCAGGGGAAGCGGAATCTCCTGCCGCGGCCCAGAAATGCATAGTTCACCATGATAAAGGCCGCCCACTGGCCAATGCAGACCAGATGCCCCATCAGAAGCCAGAGCATTTCCTTAGTCATCCCCAAACTGCCCCTTCCATTCCAGATAGGTTCTGCGGATCTCAGCATAGCCGTTCCGGCTCACGCCCAGCTTGACCCCATTGCGCAGGGTGACCATATAGCTGCTGATCTGCCGGATGTACTTCATATTGACCACCGCGCTCCGCCCCACCCGCAGAAAGCCGTTCTCAAACAGGGCCTGCGGCAGCTCGTTCAGCTTGCCATAGTAGGAGCACAGGGGCTGATGAGCCACATCTCCGTAAACGTTGATCTTGCGCAGGTCGCTTTCGAGGTAGTAGATGCTGTCGTAGGGCAGCTCAGTCTCGGTGCGGTTCTGCCGGATGGTCAGGGTCTTGGGAGTCCGGTGATCCTGCTCGTGCAGAATGGCATCCAGACAGCGGGGCAGCTGGCAGTCCAGATCGCGCTTGAGGATATAGCGGAACGCATTCACGGTGTAGCCCTCCGGGGCAAATTCCAGATAGGCCGACACATACACCAGGCAGATCTCCGGGCTGCATTGGCGCAGCTGCTTTCCCAGTGAGATGCCGTTCATGGTGTCCAGATCCACATCCAGCAGCGCCACCTGATACAGATCAAGGTCCCGCCGGGCCAGTGTCTCTTCCCCGCTGTGGCAGACGGTGCATTCCACCTGCAGGCCCCGCCGCGCAAAGAAATCCCGGACGAGCGTTTCCACGCGGGCAGCAAATACCGCATCATCATCACAGATCAAAATGTGCATTGTGTCCTCCAACAAAAACGCCCTCTCCGCCAGTGCGTCCGCCTCTCCCAAAGGGCGAGGCAATTGCTGCTCTGACTTCAGGCTGTGCAAGTTGCTTCCCCATCAGATGCGTTGGCTCCCCCCTTGGGGAGCTGGCGAGCGAATGCGAGACTGAGAGGGTTTATTTCCTCTTAAGCAAAGAACTTGTCGTAGATGCCAAAGGCGAAGATGAACAGCACGATCACGGGCAGACCGTAGGTCAGGTAACCGCGCATCCAATCGTGGATCTTCAGCCCCTTGCCGGTGTTGACCTCTTTTTTATAGTTGTCCCAGCCCCAGCCATAGCGGGAAACGCAGAACAGCAGGTAGACCAGGCTGCCCAGCGGCAGGAACAGGTTACTGACAAGGAAATCCTCGAAGTCCAGCACTGCACCGCCAAACACGGCAAAGCCATCCCAGGCCCAGAGGTTATACCCCAGCACGCAGGGCATGGACAGCAGGATGATGAGGAACAGGTTGACCAGACTGGACTTTTTACGAGTGCAGCCAGTCAGCTCCATGCCGCAGCAGATGATGTTCTCAAACACCGCCAGCACAGTGGACAGGGCAGCAAATGCCATGAACAGGAAGAACAGGCTGCCCCACAGCCGCCCCAGCGCCATGTTGGCAAAAATATTGGGCAGGGTGATGAAGATCAGGCTGGGACCTGCGGTCTGATCCACACCAAAGGTAAAGCAGGCCGGGAAGATGATGAGACCGGCCGTGATGGCCACAAAGGTATCCAGCACCACCACACGGACGCTCTCGCCCAGCAGGGAGTGCTCCTTGCCGATGTAGCTGCCAAAAATAGACATAGCACCGATGCCCAGGCTCAGGGTGAAGAAGGCCTGATTCATCGCACCCACCAGGGTGTTGACGATGCCAACCTCCTTCATACGGCCAAAGTCAGGCACCAGGAAGAAGGAAAGGCCCTCCTTTGCGCCGTCCATGAAGAGGCTGTTCACGGCCAGAATGACCATGATGAGGAGCAGAGCGATCATCATGCCCTTGGTCACACGCTCCAGACCATTCTGCAGGCCCTTAGCGCAGACCAGAATGCTCAGAACGACCACGAACACCATCCAGAAGGTCATAATGCCGGGGCTTGCCAGCATCTCGGTGAACTTGCCCGCCACCTCGTCTGCGTTCAAGCCGGAGAGCTTTCCGGCGGCAGTCATATAGAAATAGTGCAGCATCCAGCCTGCAACGGTGGTGTAGAACATCATCAGCAGGTAACAGCCGATCAGGGTAAAATAGCCGTGGATATGCCACTTTTGGCCCGGCTTTTCCAGCACCTGATAGGCGCGCACCGGGCTTTTGCGGCTGGCACGGCCCACAGCAAATTCCATGGTCATAATGGGCAGACCCAGAATGACCAGGAACAGCAGGTAAAACAGTACAAAGGCTCCTCCGCCGCCCTGACCTGCCATATAAGGAAATTTCCACACGTTGCCAATGCCGATGGCACAGCCTGCCGACAGCAGGATGAAGCCCAGCCGCGATTTCAGCGTTTCACGTTCCATAATAAATTTGTCCCCTCCAATAATTTCAGCCGCCCGCCTTCTGCACGAAAAACAGGCGAAATCAGTTTATTATATCACAAATTGGAAGAGAATGGAGTGCTTTTTCGTATTTTCCCTTGCAAATTTCTTTCATCTTATATAAAATAGACAAGATGAAATGTGTACAACACGGAAAGGAACAACCGGATGGTCTCAGACGAAACAGCCTACCGGAAGTATCTGGCCGGAGACGAAGCTGCCGCTCAGCTGTTGGTGGAGCGGTATGGCGACGCGCTGACCCTTTACATCAACGGCGTGCTGGGCGATATCCACGAGGCAGAGGATCTGATGATCGAAGCCTTTGCCCATATTTTTGCAAGAGAGCGGCCCATTCAGGATGGCTGCTTCAAGGCTTACCTCTATAAAACCGGACGCAATCTCGCATTGCGCTGCAAGACCCGGCGGCGGTTTTTTCTGCCGCTGGAGGAACTGCCTTTTGAACTGCCGGACGAGGCACTGGCCGAAACCGGGCTGTTCCAGAACGAACAGCACCAGCAGCTGTACGCCGCACTGGGCAAGCTCAAAAAGGAATACCGGGAGACACTTTTTCTGGTCTATTTTGAAGAACTGAGCTACCGGCAGGCCGCACAGGTGCTGGGACGCACCGAGCAGCAGGTAACGAACCTTGTGTACCGGGGCAAGCAGCAGCTGAAACAACTTTTGGAACAGGAGGGATATCAGTATGAAAACTGATGCCGAACGGATGGCGCTGATCCGCCAGCGCACGGCCCAGCTGCAGCGTCAGGCGCGCGCACGGCAGATGCTGCTGATCGATGCAGGCTGTATGGCGGCCTGTCTGGCGCTGGTGGTCTGCCTGGGCCTTGCCATGCCCGGCTGGGCAGGCACATCGGTCGCGCTGCATGTTTCCCCCACCGGCACCGCCGGGATGCTGAGTGAGCGCGGAGCCGACGGTTATATCCTGGTGGGCGTACTCTCGTTCCTGCTGGGCTCCTGCGTGACCATCCTGCTCTACCGCCTGCGCCGCAGCAGTGAAAAGAAGCACACGAGGGACGACGATGAGCTTTGAGATCATTGACAACACCTTTCAGGTGATCGTGCTGGCTGCGATGGCGCTCCTCGCCTTTCTCCTCGCCTTCCGGCGCAGCAGCCGCTCCTGCCTGATCCTGGCGTTCGGCTACGCCAGCTTTATGATGGGCACTTTGTACTACCTGCTCCATCTGATCATTCTGGGCCATGGGCCGCAGGTGTTTTATGTGGCCGAATGCTCCTGGATGGCCTCGTATTTCTTTTTTCTCTCGCTGGAGATCCTCTATTGGGAGGGCCTGCGCCCGCCGTTCTCCCCTTTTGCGCTGGCGGCCGGGGTGGTCATTGCCGGAGTTGTCATGCGGGTGCAGGTGTTTGGCCCCTCTCCGCTGATGTCCGGCGCGCTGGCGCTCACCTTTGGCGCGCTGGCCTATCTCTGTTTTTCGGCTCTGCAAAAGGAAAAACGACTCCGGCCTTATGAGATCGCACTTTTGTTTGAAATGTCTTTGCAGGTCCTTCTGTTCGTTGCCTCCGAGTTCATCCGTGATTACACCCGGTTCAGCCTTTACTATGCTGTGGACATCCTGTTGACCCTCACGCTGGTCAGCTTCCTGCCCCATATCCTGCGGGAGGAGCCCCATGACCTACATTGAAAACATCTTTTTGTGCCTGGCGCTTCCCATGCTGCTCTCCCTGCTGTTCACATCGGGCAGCCCCCGGCGCTTTACCCTGTTCGTGGTGCTGGGCATGGCCACCTGCCTGCTTTCGGCTTATGTCAGCAGCTTTTTCATGGGGCGGCACCAGTGCAGTGCCGTGACCACCGCCATTGAGATTGCACCTGTCTGCGAGGAGATCCTGAAGCTGCTGCCTCTGCTGCTCTACTTTTTGATCTTTGAGCCGGATTCCCACAAGCTGACTCCTGCGGCCATTGGCATTGCAGTGGGCTTTGCTACCTTTGAAAACGTCTGCTACCTGACCGAAAACGGTGCAGGAAGTTTTGTTTTCCTGCTCATCCGCGGCATGTCCGCCGGGGCCCTGCATCTGGTCTGCGGCATCCTGACCGGTCTGGCACTGGCCTATGTGTTCCGCCGTCCGTGGCTCACCTGCACCGGCACGGTGGGGATTCTGGGGGTCTGCATGGTGCTGCACGGCATCTACAACCTGCTGATCACCGCCGACGGCTTCTGGCAGATGGTCGGGTATTTCTTTCCCTCTGCCATCATCGTCACCCTGTTTGCGGCAAGGCTGCTCCACAGGGGCAGGCACACTGTTTTTCACTGACCGTTTCCCGCTCTTTTCCGGAGCGGGAAATTTTTTTGAACTTTTTTCAAATTTGGGTGAAAGGAATCGGCGCGAACTGTATTATAGGAGATAGAGAGGACGGAAAGCAGCCGCTCTGATGATCTCTCAAAAGGAGGGACTGTCCATGACCCAGAAGGCGAGTGTTCGTATGGAGGAAATTCGCCGCCGCACACGCAGGCTTCGTCAAAGGCGGGCACATCGAATCAACTGCACTCTCTCCGCAGTTTGTCTGTTTTTGACAGTCGGCATTGCATCCCTGCTGTATCAGGAGCATGTTCCGGGTCTTTCCATCGTTCTGGCCGGGTACGGCTCGGTGCTGCTGCACAGCGGCGCTGATGCTTATATCGTGGTCAGCGTCGGCTCCTTTGTCACCGGCGTTGTATTCACGTTGCTCGGCATCCGGTACAGGCGGTACAAAGCACTGCACCGCCCCTTCTCCCCGGATGCTGCAGACAAGGCTTCCTCCCAAAGCCTCTCTGACGACCAGTAGCGCCCTCCATGCTCTTCTCCCACACACTTTTCTCCATACCCCGAAAAGGCTCTGCCGTTTCTCCCGGCAGAGCCTTTTCCCTTTTAACCAAAAACAGCACGCCGAAACCGAACGGCGTGCTGTTTTTTCTGGTTCTATGGTTATCTGTCCCACTTGTCGCACAGGGCGTTGATCTGGTCGGCAAACTTGGCAAGGTCCTTGTTGGCCCCGCCCTCGTTGTGCTCGATGACGCGGAGCAGCCGCTTGCCAGCGCTGACCAGCCGCTGGAACACCGTTGCGGCGCGGGACGCGCCCTCGCTGGGCTTGTGCTCCAGCCGGACACGGGAGCCTTCCTGCAGGCAGACCGCACCCTCGGCCCCAATGGCCCACTGCTCCCCATTGTAAGGGGCACAGGCGGTAAAGCCCTGCTCGGTCAGGGTCTGGGCAAAGATGTTCTCCACCTCGTCCTCGCCATGGATGACAAACACCCGCTTGGGCTTGGGGCTGAACGCGTTCACCCAGGCCAGCAGGCCCTCGCGGTCGGCATGGCCCGAAAGGCCCGTCAGCTGACAGATCTCTGCCTGCACGTCGATGGTCTCACCGAACAGCTTGACATTGACGGCACCATCGATCAGGGTGCGGCCCAGCGTTCCCACGGCCTGATAGCCCACAAAAAGGATCGTGCACTCCGGCCGCCACAGATTGTGCTTGAGGTGGTGGCGGATGCGGCCTGCCTCGCACATGCCGCTGGCCGAGATGATGACCTTGGGCACCCGGTCGGCGTTGATCATCCGGGACTCATCGCTGGTCACGCTGACCTGCAGCCCCGGGAACTGGATGGGGTCGATGCCCTGGGCCAGCAGCGCCCGAGTATCCTCGTCAAAGCAGTCGGGGTCGGTATCTTTGAAGATGCGGGTCGCCTCAATGGCAAGGGGGCTGTCGATGTAGACCGGGAAATTGCCGTGGCCGGTGACCAGACCCTCTTTTTTGATTTCACGGATAAAGTAGAGCAGCTCCTGGGTACGGCCCACCGCAAAGCTGGGGATGACCACATTGCCGCCCCGGTCAAAGGTGCGCTGCAGGATCCTGCTCAGCTCCCCCACATAGTCCGGGCGGGGACCGTGGCTGCGGTCGCCATACGTAGACTCCATAAACACATAGTCCGCGTCCCGGATCGTTGTCGGGTCCTTGATGATGGGCTGATGCTGGTTGCCGATGTCTCCGGAAAAGACCAGCTTGGTGGTGGTGCCGCTCTCAGTGACCCAGATCTCGATGCTGGAAGAGCCCAGCAGATGGCCCACATCGATGAAGCGGATCACAAGGCCCGGGGCCAGTTCGATCTTAGTGTTATACTCCATGCCCCGGAACAGCTGCATGGCCGCCTCGGCATCCTGCACGGTGTACATCGGCTCCACCGGCTCGGCACCGGCACGCTTCGCCTTGCGGTTCTTCCACTCAGCTTCAAACTCCTGAATGTGGGCAGAGTCCCGCAGCATGATGCTGCACAGCTGAGTCGTGGGCTTGGTGGCATAGATCCTGCCCCGGAAGCCGTTGCGCACCAGCAGCGGCAGCTGGCCTGTGTGGTCGATATGCGCATGGGTCACCAGCACGCCGTCAATTTCACCCGGTGCCACAGGAAAGGGCTGGTTCTCGTAAACATCCTTCCCCTGCTCCATACCGCAGTCGATGAGGTAGCGCTGCCCAGCTGCTTCCAGCAGGGTGCAGCTGCCCGTGACCTCGTGGTTGGCTCCCAAAAATGTGAGCTTCATAGATACACCTCCCAGTTCGGTTTTGCACCCTTAGTATAGCATAACTCGCCGCGTCCATCTGCCCAAATCGTGTAAAGAGTTATCGGGCAAAGCGCTGAAATTTTGAAAAAGTTTTTATACAATCTTGACAAACCACCCCCAACTGAGATAAACTTTATTCGTATGACGTAACTTCTACAGAGATTCAAAATAGAGAGGTAGTTATTTATGGTTCGTAACGATTTGCGCAACGTCGCCATTATCGCTCACGTTGACCACGGCAAGACCACGCTGGTGGATGCCATGCTGCGTCAGAGCGGCGCTTTCCGTGACAATCAGGTCGTGGCAGAGCGTGTCATGGACAGCGGCGATATCGAGCGTGAGCGCGGTATCACCATTCTGGCCAAGAACTGCTCCTGCACCTACAAGGGTGTCAAGATCAACATCGTTGATACCCCGGGCCACGCCGACTTTGGCGGCGAGGTCGAGCGCGTGCTGAAGATGGTCAACGGCGTGCTGCTGCTGGTGGACGCTGCTGAGGGCTGCATGCCCCAGACCCGTTTTGTTCTGCAGAAGGCTCTGCAGCAGAACCTGAGCCTGGTGGTTGCCATCAACAAGATCGACCGCCCCGATGCCCGCATCAAGGAAGTCATCGATGAGGTGCTTTACCTGCTGATGGATCTGGGCGCTTCCGATGAGCAGTTGGAATGCCCCATCCTGTTCTGCTGCGGCCGTCAGGGCACCGCAAGCCTGGACCCCGATGTGCCCGGCACCGACCTGATCCCCCTGTTCGATACCCTGCTGGACACCATCCAGCCTCCTCAGGGCGATCCCGAGGCTCCCTTCCAGATGCTGGTCTCCTCTGTTGACTACAACGAGTTCGTTGGCCGCATCGGCATTGGCCGCATCCAGAACGGCGTTGCCAAGGTCGGCGAGGAAGTGGTCGTGTGCGACTGGCACAACCCCGACCTGAAGATGCGCGGCCGCCTGACCAAGCTGTACGATTTCCAGGCCAATGGCCGCCAGCCCTGCGACAACATCACCGCAGGCGATATCGTTGCATTCTCCGGCCTGCCCGATGTCACCATCGGCAACACGCTGTGTGCTCCCTCTCAGGTTGAGCCGCTGCCCTTCGTGAAGATCAACGACCCCACCGTGGAAATGACCTTCTCCGTCAACGACAGCCCCCTGGCCGGCCGTGAGGGCAAGTACGTCACCAGCCGCCAGATCCGTGACCGCCTGCAGAAAGAGCTGCTGAAGGACGTTGCTCTGAAGGTGGAGGATTCTCCCACCACCGATTCCTTCCGCGTTATGGGCCGTGGTGAGATGCACCTGTCCATCCTGATCGAGACCATGCGCCGTGAAGGCTACGAGCTGCAGGTCTCTCCCCCGCACGTTCTGACCAAGGTCATCGACGGCAAGACCTACGAGCCCATGGAGCACGTTGTCATCGACGTTCCCACCCAGTATCAGGGTGCTGTGATGACCGGCCTGGGCCAGCGCAAAGCCGTCCTGCAGCAGATGGAGTCCCTGGGCACCGACCGTGTCCGCCTGGAGTTCCGGATGCCCAGCCGCGGCCTGTTCGGCTACCGCAACCAGTTCCTGACCGATACCCACGGTGAAGGCATCCTCAACCAGATCTTTGATGGCTACGATGTCTGGGCCGGTATGATCGCCAACCGTTCCACCGGTTCTCTGGTCAGCTTTGAGACCGGCGATGCCGTTACCTACGGCCTGTACAACGCGCAGCAGCGCGGCACCCTGCTGGTGGGCGCTGGCGAAAAGGTCTACGAGGGCATGGTCATCGGCTACACCGCTTCCGGCGAGGATGTGGATGTCAACGTCTGCAAGACCAAGCACCTGACCAATACCCGCGCTTCCGGCTCCGATGACGCTCTGCGCCTGATCCCCGTCAGCAAGCTGAGCCTGGAGGGCTGCCTGGAGTTCCTGGCACAGGATGAGCTGCTGGAGGTCACCCCTGAGAATCTGCGCATCCGCAAGCAGATCCTGAACCACGACCAGCGCATGAAGGCCAAGAGCAAGCTGAAGTAAGCTGCTTCCCTTCCCGATCAACATAAAAAACGGCATCGCAAACCGATCGGTCTGCGATGCCGTTTTTGTGTTTCGCTCTTTATTCAGCGCTGTATGCGCTGCCCATAGTCCAGGAGTTGGAAGCCGAATACTTTGCGTGGTTGCGCAGGTAGGTGACCCAGGCACCATAGCCGTTTCCGGCCGAGAAGTGGACTCCATCCGGAGCCGCCAGCATCTCCTTCAGATTCCCGTTCTCATCGGCAAAGGTCTCCCACAGGTCAAGGTAGACACAGCCCTTGTCTGCAGCCAGTTTTGCCAGCTGCTCGTTCACAGAGCGCAGGACATCGGACGCAAGACCGGGCTTTTCCGCAGCGGCCTGGGGCCGCACCGGCGGGATGGACTGGACATAGATGACGCAGCCGGGCAGGGCCTGCCTGAGCTGATCCAGCATCTGGCCATAGTAGGCCAGAAAGCGGTCTGCTGCCCCCAGCGTGGTCAGCGTGTTGGTGCCCAGCAGGATATAGAGCTTTTTCGGCTGGGCCGCAGTCAGCACATCCATTGCCACCTCTGAGCCGCGCACGCTGCTCTTGACCGCGCTGCGGTTCACGATGGCATCGGGGCCCACACCGGTATAGCCGCAGATGAGCGCCCCACCCAGGTTGATGCTGTAATCGGAAAAGCCCACGGTCAGGCTGTCGCCCAGCAGGGCCGCATCCGAAAAGTAACTCAGATCCACCTGCCCACAGCTGGGCTGACGGATCACGCTGCTGTCATACGCCTTGACCTGGTAGGCCCCCGCTGCCTGCCGGGCGGGGCCGAACTGTTCCAGCGTGACAGCCGCCGCATCGTCGGCTCCACTGCCTTCCCCTGCCGTACCGCCGGCGCTGTCTGCCGCAGAGGCTCCCGTATCTCCCTGCATGGGCAGCGGAGCCAGGATATTGGCCGCTGTGCCCGCCGCCGGGCTTTGCTGGACAGCCTCGCTCTGCTTTTCGCCATTTTCCAGAATGGCCGTGATGGCCAGCGACAGCAGCAGGATCGCTGCAATGATTCCCGCCAGCCGCAGGCCGGTGCCTGCCTTGCTGCGCCGTCTCCGGCCATGGGTGGAATGATATTCGTGTGAGATTCCCATTCTCTTT
This sequence comes from Faecalibacterium sp. Marseille-Q4137, assembly GCF_017377535.1. Classification (NCBI taxonomy): domain Bacteria; kingdom Bacillati; phylum Bacillota; class Clostridia; order Eubacteriales; family Oscillospiraceae; genus Faecalibacterium; species Faecalibacterium sp. Marseille-Q4137. Next base: position 30,502 of record NZ_JAFREK010000024.1, on the reverse strand, counting down.
CCCGCCTTTCCCTGTTTTCTTTTCTCTATCATTACGGTCAGTATCCCCGAAAAATTGCAAAGTTTGCATTCTGCACTCCGACCGACCCTGTGTTTTTGTAGGATACGCCAAATATTGTATCATAATTTTTTTGCCCGTGCAACCAATCAGGTCTTGCATACAACAGAGAAATAGTTTACAATAGTATTGTTGCAGGAATTGCACAGTTTTCATTGAATCAGATGCACATCCTGCATTCTTTTTGTACGACTTGCGGCGCGCATCCGCAATCTCCTTCCCCGGGCAGTGCAGGGCTCTGGGAGGACACAGAAGGACTTGCCGCGCTTTGCAGGACGTGAAATGTTGTTCTTTTGGATAAGGAGGACGTATGTCAAAAAATGTCATCATCGGCCAGAGCGGCGGCCCTACCGCCGTTATCAATTCCAGCCTGGCAGGCGTATACAAAGCTGCCTGCAGTCTGGGAGCCGATAAGGTCTACGGAATGAAGTACGGCATCGAGGGCCTTTTAAAGGAAGAGATGCTGGAACTGAACGTTCTGCTGGATGACCGCATGAGCATTGAGCTGCTCAAGCGCACCCCGTCCAGCTATCTGGGCAGCTGCCGCTACAAGCTGCCGGACCCGGACGTGGACTCTACCCCGTTCATCAAGCTGTTCACCCTGTTTGACAAGTACGATATCTGTGCACTGTTCTACATCGGCGGCAATGACTCGATGGACACCATTGCAAAGCTCTCCCGTTACGGTGCCCAGGTGGGCAGCAGCGTCCGGTTCATCGGTGTGCCCAAGACCATCGACAACGACCTCTGCCTGACCGACCACACCCCCGGCTACGGCTCTGCCGCCAAGTACATTGCCACCATCCTGAAGGAGGTCATCCGTGACTCCTCCGTTTACAACATCCGCAGCGTAACGGTGGCCGAGATCATGGGCCGCCACGCGGGCTGGCTGGCCGGTGCGGCCTGTCTGGCCGGCGGCGATGACTGCGAAGGCCCCGACCTCATTCTGCTGCCCGAAGTTCCCTTTGACCCGGACAGGTTCCTGACCCGGGTGGACGAGCTGCAGCGGGTCAAGCCCAATGTCATCATTGCAGCCAGCGAGGGTGTTAAGACAGCCGACGGCACCTATCTGTGCGATCTGGTCTCCACCGCCGGGCAGCTGGATGCCTTTGGCCACAAGGCCATCCTCAGCGGCACCAGCCGGTACCTTTCCGATCTCATCCACGACAACCTGAACTGCAAGAGCCGTGCCATCGAGTTCTCGACCCTGCAGCGCTGCGCCAGCCATCTGGCCAGCCGCACCGATGTGAACGAGGCCTATGCCGTGGGCGGCGCTGCCGCTTCCGCTGCCTTTGCGGGCGAGACCGGGCGGATGATCTCGCTCAAGCGCATTTCCGATTACCCCTACCAGTGCATCACCGAGTCCGTGGATGTCCAGCAGGTGGCAAACCTGGAGAAAAAGGTGCCGCTGGACTGGATCACCCCGGACGGAATGCAAGTGACGGCGGCATTTGAGGAGTATGCCCGTCCGCTCATCCTGGACGAAGTAACACCGGTCTATGTCAACGGCACCCCGCGCCATATCTGCCTGTAAGTTTCATTTGCGCGCTTCCTCCCCCCTCGTGGTCTGTTTTCGTGCTCCTGCACGATAATATAAAAGCCGAAACAGAAGAAAAGGAGAAATCATCATGGGTAAAAATGCAATCGTTGGTCAGTCTGGCGGCCCTACCTCCGTCATCAATGCAAGTCTGGCAGGCGTATTCGAGAGCTGCAAGAGCCGCGGCGCTGAGATCGTTTACGGCATGTGCAACGGCGTTGCCGGTCTGCTGGAGGAGCGCGTGGTGGATCTTTCCACCGTGCTGACCGATGACCTGGATATCGAGCTGCTCAAGCGCACCCCGTCCAGCTTCCTGGGCAGCTGCCGCTATAAGCTGCCCGATTGGCACGATGACGAGACCGTTTACAAGAAGCTGTTCGCCATCCTGGAAAAGCTGAACATTGGCTACTTCTTCTACATTGGCGGCAACGACTCCATGGATACCATCGGCAAGCTGGCTGAATACGGCAACCGCATCCAGAGCGACATCCGCTTCATGGGCGTTCCCAAGACCATCGATAACGACCTGATGGTGACCGACCACACCCCCGGCTACGGCTCTGCGGCAAAGTACATCGGTGTGGTGATGAAGGAGATCATCCGCGATGCCACCGTTTACGGCACCAATTATGTCACCGTGGTCGAGATCATGGGCCGCAACGCCGGCTGGCTGACCGCTGCTGCCTCTCTGGCCAAGAGCGATGACTGCGAGGGCGTGGATATGATCTGCCTGCCCGAGGTCCCCTTCAACGTGGAGCACTTCATTGAGAAGGTCCGCGCCATGCAGGAGAAGAAGCCCAGCATCGTAATCGCTGTTTCCGAGGGTGTCAAGCTCGAGGACGGTCGTTATGTCTGTGAGCTGGCCGATGATGTGCACGCAGTGGACGCTTTCGGCCACAAGGCACTGACTGGTACCGCACGCTATCTGGCGAATGTGGTCGCCCGCAATCTGGATACCAAGACCCGCTGTATCGAGCTGTCTACCCTGCAGCGCTGCGCCGGTCACCTGACCAGCCGCACCGACATCACCGAGGCTTACCAGGTGGGCGGCGCTGCTGCCAAGGCTGCCTTTGAGGGTGTCACCGGTCAGATGGTCGCCCTGAAGCGCATCTCCAACAGCCCCTATCAGTACATCACCGAGCTGCACCCCATCAGTGAAGTTGCAAACCTCGAGAAGAAGGTTCCCCTGAGCTGGATGAACGAGAATCACACCCAGATGACCGAGGAATTCCTCGAGTATGCCCGCCCGCTGATCCAGGCTGAGCTGACTCCGCTGTACATTGCAGGTCTGCCCCACCACATCTACATGAAAAAGTAATTTCTCCTTTGAATCCTTCTAAGGCATAGCAAAACTCCCGCCCGGCTCCGGGCGGGAGTTTTGTTGCTGTATGGCTTATGAATTACTGTTTTCCCAGCTGCCAGAACGCCACGGCGCTGGCGGCGGCAACGTTCAGGGAATCGACCCCGTGGGACATGGGGATCTTGACTGTGTAATCGCAGGATGCGATGGTAGTATGGGAAAGGCCGTCTCCCTCCGTGCCCAGCACAATGGCAAGCTTCGGCTCCCGGGCAAGGGCTTCGTCATCGATGCTGACCGAACGGTCACTCAAGGCCATGGCAGCCGTCTTGAAGCCCAGGGCATTCAGCTGAGCAAGCCCCTTTTCGGGCCAATCAGCAGGCGTTTCACCGATCTGCGCCCAGGGCACCTGAAATACCGTACCCATACTCACGCGCACGGCCCGGCGGCAGAGCGGGTCACAGCAGGAGGGATTGACGAGAACTGCGTCCATGTTCAGCGCTGCCGCGCTGCGGAAGATGGCACCCACGTTGGTGGAATCCACAATGCCCTCCAGCACGGCCACCCGCCGGGCGTTCCGGCAGAGCTCCTCCACGGTGCGGGGCTTCGGACGTTGAAAGGCGCAGAGCACGCCCCGGGTCAGCTCGTAGCCTGTCAGTGCAGCCAGCAGCTCCCGGTCAGCAGTATAAATGGGTGCATCCCCGCAGCGGGTCAGGATCTCCGCCGCTGGGCCGGTGATCTGCCTGCGCTCCATCAGCAGGGAGACCGGCACAAAGCCTGCATCCAGTGCCCGGGAGATCACCTTGGGGCTCTCGGCAATGAAGATGCCTTTTTCGGGTTCCAGCCGACTGCGCAGCTGGTTCTGCGTCAGGCGGGCGTAGGGGTCCAGCTCCGGCGCGTGAAAATCCGTGATCTCGATGATATTGGGCATGGGGAGATTCTCCTTTTTCTGTATGAATGGTCTTATTGTAGCACAACCCGGATGCAATTGCAAAATACATGGCAGGCATATTCGTTTTACATAGTCAAAACCGCCAAAAATCACCTTTTGTTTTTGACAAATCCGTCAACCCGCGCTATAGTATAGAGGTAAAAAAACAGAGGGGGAATTTGTATGAATTCCAAGAAAAAGCGCCGCGGCCAGATGTCGGAAGCCTTCTGCACGGCAATGTTCCTTTCACTGTCCGGCGGCCTGCAGGACGTATACACCTATCTGTTCCGGGGCAAGGTGTTTGCCAACGCCCAGACCGGCAACATCGTGCTGATGGCTGTCCATGCCTTTGCCGGGGAGTGGGGGCATGTGCTGCATTATCTTGTGCCCCTGTGCTTCTTTGCACTGGGCGTGTTCGCGGCAGAGCTGATGCACCAGAAGCTGCAGAATCTGCAGCGGCTCCACTGGCGGCAGCTGGTGGTGCTGTGTGAGATCGTGATGCTGTTCGTGGTGGGCTTTTTCCCGCAGGAGTGGAATCTTATGGCCAACGCACTGGTCTCGTTTGCCTGTGCGATGCAGGTGCAGACCTTCCGCAAGGTGAACGGTTATGCCTTTGCCAGCACCATGTGCATCGGCAACATGCGCAGCGGCATGGACTCCCTCTGCAGCTGGGTGCTCAACCGCAATCCTGCCGCCCTGAAAAAATCCCTTTATTACTGGGGCATCATCCTCCTGTTTGCGCTGGGCGCGGGCCTGGGCAGCCTGGCGCTGGATCTCTGCGGCGCAAAGGCCATCTGGTTCTCCTGCCTGCTGCTGGCCGTCAGCTTCTGCCTGATGTTCCTGAAAGAAGATGTGGAAGAGATCAAAGAAGATCTTGAAGCACTGGAAGCAAAACATTAAATAAAACATTAAATCAAGGAGTTCCCCTCAGTTTCACGCTGTTTACCGCCATGCCAAAGGCTCCCCTGGTAGGGGAGCTGGCGAGCGCCAGCAAGACTGAGGGTTTATTTTTCTCCGGATCTATCCAACACTTCCCCGGTCTCCTTCGTCTTACAGGCAGAACGACGCAATGAAAGGAGGAAGCCCCATGTGGGAGCTGCTGTACGAGACCTTCTGGGACAGGCTGGAGCATTTCTGTTTCAATCTCTGCCGGGACGAAGCCCGGGCGGAGGATCTGACCCAGGAAGTCTTTCTGCGGGCACTGCAGAACCGGAGCCTTATCAACAGCTTTACGGAACGGCAGTGCAAGGCCTGGCTGTTTACCACTGCACGGAATCTCTACTGCGACCAGCTCCGCCGGACGGCAAAGGAGGAGCAGCTGCTCAGCACCTTTTTCCCGGAAGAGGACAGTGCTGAACCGGATTCCGCGCTGGACACAGTGGAAGCCGCCAGTCTGCTGGCTCTGCTCACCCCGGAAGAACGGCGGCTGTTCACCCTGCGCTATACAGCGGGCTACAATGCCAGCGAGATCGGTCAGCTGCTCTGTCTCCCGCCCGGCACGGTCCGCAGCCGCCTTGCCCAGATACGCCATCGCCTCAAAACTGAACTTACGGAGGATTAAATGATGAAAAAGAACCTGAACGTGGACGCTATGATCCTGGACCTGCGCAATGTGCAGGAGGATTTTCTTGACCGCTATGAGCAGATCAAGCTGGACTGCATGATCGCGCTGACCTCGCCCCGGGTGCAGGCGCTCCTGAGCCAGCACAACATTTCTCTGGATTCGATGCTCTGCAAAAATGTCCCGGAGGAGGTCTCGGTGGGTGTGGTCAATGGCAAGGTCACGCTGAGCTCTGCCAGCCAGACCGCCGCCGGGCAGGTACTGGTGGTCAACGGCAAGCTGATGATCACACCGGATGCTGCGGAGGTTTTACAGAAATACGCCTGCATTCTGGTCAACGGTATGATCTACTGCCCGCAGTGCCTCTCGGCAGTGGTATCCGCCCGCTGCATCCTGAACGGAAAGCTGGCGGTCTACCCCGATGATGCAGTGCTCCTGCCGGGAAGCTCCATCAAGCTAGACAACACCTTCCTGCTGCGGGCGCAAAGCCGCCTGTACTGGAATGAACATCGCTTCCTGGCGGTTGACCCCAGGCTCGACACTGCCGCACTGGCCGCAAAGGGCTGCAGCTTTTCCGCTCCAAAGGCCATCCTGTGCGCAAGCCTTGCGCCCGTTCTGGCCCCGCTCTTCCCGGATTCCACCGAGCTGATCATCGTGCCGGACGGCACCGCCGTGGTGGAAGACGACCTGGAGCTGACCGCCTCTTCCCTGCGCCGGTATGGCACCCGTCTCTATGTGCTGGGTGATGCTGTCATCCCCGCAGAGAGCGCAGGCCTGCTGGCTCAGATCGAATTCCTGCATGTTACCGGTGAAGTAGAGCTGCCTGATGCTCTGGAAGCAGCCTTCTTTGCCATCCCTGAGCTGGAATGCGGCAAAGTAGTCCACGAGGACGCTCTGCCCAAACAGACCCGCGCCAAAGCAAAGGATGAGGAGCCCGATCCGGATACCGTGACCCTCAGCGGCATCCAGCTGACCCTGTAATCCGCACTGTTCCTCCCTGCCCCGCTCTTTCCGGCAAAAGCTCTCTGCTGGAAAGAGCGGGACTTTTGTTGATTTTTTATTGCACCCGCTCCTCTGATATGATATACTGTTTTTGTATTGTGTAATTCCCCGGGCACACTTCCGCTGTGGAACCCGCTGCCCGGGCAGGATATGGGAACCGAAATCAGGAAGAGGAGCAATGAATGAAAAAAGGATTTGACAACGACAAATACCTGCAGATGCAGTCGGAGCACATCCGGGAGCGGATCGCGCAGTTCGACAACAAGCTGTATCTGGAATTCGGCGGCAAGCTGTTCGATGACTACCACGCCTCCCGCGTGCTGCCCGGCTTCCAGCCCGATTCCAAGCTGCAGATGCTGCTGCAGCTGAAGGATCAGGCCGAGGTCGTTATCGTCATCAACGCTGAGGACATCGTCAGCAGCAAGGTGCGCGGTGACTATGGCATTACCTATGATCTGGACGTTCTGCGTCTCATCGACGCATTCCAGGAGCGCGGCCTGTTTGTGGGCAGCGTATGCGTGACCATGTACACCGCTGCCCCCGAGGTGGAAGCCTTTGAGAAGCGGCTGAACAGCCTGGGCATCCGCACCTTCCGGCACTATAAGATCCCCGGCTACCCCAACGACGTTGCCCGCATCGTGAGCGACGAGGGCTATGGCCGCAACGAGTACATCGAGACCCAGCGCCCGCTGGTGGTTATCACGGCTCCCGGCCCCGGCAGCGGCAAGATGGCCACCTGCCTGTCCCAGCTGTACCACGAATACAAGCGGGGCGTGAAAGCCGGTTATGCCAAGTTTGAGACCTTCCCCATCTGGAACATCCCCCTGAAGCACCCGGTCAACCTGGCTTACGAGGCTGCCACCGCCGACCTGAACGATGTGAACATGATCGACCCGTTCCATCTGGAGGCCTATGGCAAGACCGCGGTCAACTACAACCGCGACATTGAGATCTTCCCCGTGGTCAACGCCATGTTTGAGCTGATCGCAGGCAAGAGCCCCTACCACTCCCCCACCGACATGGGCGTGAATATGGCCGGCAACTGCATCGTGGATGATGCGGCCTGCTGCGAGGCTTCCCGCAACGAGATCGTCCGCCGCTACTTCAAGGCCCTGTGCGACCTCAAGAACGGCGCACAGATCCAGAGTGAGGTCTACAAGCTGGAGCTGCTGATGAATCAGGCCGGACTGACCCTGGGCAGCCGCCCGGTGGAGCAGGCCGCCCATGCAGTCTCTGAAAAGACCGGCGGTGCCCCCGCCGCTGCCATCGAGCTGCCGGACGGCACCGTTGTCACCGGCAAGACCGGCCCCCTGCTGGGTGCCGCTTCCTCCGCTCTGCTCAACGCGCTGAAAAAGCTGGCCGGCATCGACCAGGAGCTTGACCTCGTTTCTGCTGCCGCCATCGAGCCCATCCAGACCCTCAAGACCAACTATCTGGGCAGCAAGAACCCCCGTCTGCACACCGACGAGATCCTGATTGCCCTGTCCAGCTCGGCCGCGCAGAATCCCACTGCTGCAGCCGCCCTCAAGCAGCTCTCCCACCTGAAGGGCTGCGATATGCACTCCACCGTCATCCTGTCCAGCGTGGATATGGATACCGTGAAGAAGCTGGGCATGTATCTGACCTGCGAGCCCACCTATGAGGAAGCAGACCGGATGTACCACAAGAAGTAAAAAATAATGACCCTCTCTGTCATTGCTTTGCACTGCCGTCTTTCCCCAAGGGCTAGGCGACCGTATCTGCGCGACGGAGAGGGTCATTTTTATTTCCGGGTCTGTTCCCAGTAGGCTCCCATGCTCTGGCCGGGCTGGTCTGTGACATCATCGTTCAGATAGTCTGCAAGACCAAAGGCTTCCGGCTTCCAGCTGCGGGCAGCATCCACGGTGGGGTATTCCACCTCAGCGTACCAGAACGCAGTGGGCTGGCCCTCATCCACGTGGTTCACCTCCAGCACAAGGCCATCGGGCAATGCGTAGCTTCTGCGGATCTTCCCGATCAGGGGCTTGCCGATGATCTTTGTTTCCAGTTCATCAAACAGTTTCTTGTCGATGGGGCGCTCGATCTCCTCCCGTGCAAGCCCGCTTCCGGACTTGAAGCAGAGGATATAGGCCGTCTCGCCGCCCTTGAGCGCCTCCTCCCGGATGCGCACGGTGGGCCGCACGCTGATATATCCCTGCCGCATGGCAAACTCTTCCTTGAGCGGCAGAGCCGGGAAGTTTTCGCCCTCCGGCCAGCCGTTCACCATCCATTTGCGTTCGATCTCCATGACGTTTTCCTCGTTTCTGTGTTTTTGTATTTATTCTAGCACGTTTTTATGCTAGAATAAATATCAGTATGAAATTTTAGCATCCTCACCCTCTCAGTCAATGCCTGACGGCATTGCCAGCTCCCCCAAAGGGGGAGCCAAGAGCCGCTCTGTATTCAAGCTTGATGAGACTAAATCGAAAATCGCCAAAGGCTCTCCCTTTGGGAGAGCTGGCGAGCGGAGCGAGACTGAGAGGGCGAGCCAGTTATAACAGGAGCAACTATGAAATCTTCTCGCAATTACCCCGTTTACACCGTCAACAAACACGCCGAGGGCCTGCTGGTGGGCGGCCACCCCTGGGTGTACGAAAACGACATCCTGGGTTCCCCGGAATCAGAGCCTGAAAACGGCACGCTGGTCGATGTGGTCAGCACAAAGGGTGCCTATCTTGGCACCGGTTTTCTCTCGCTGAAAAGCAAGATCCGGGTGCGGCTCATCTCCCGCAACGCCAACGACACCTTTGATGCCGCTTTCTGGAAGCGCCGGGTCGAATACGCCTGGGCCTACCGCAAGACCGTGCTGGAGCCCGCCGACCTGACCGCCTGCCGTGTCATCTTTGGCGAGGCTGACCAGTTCCCGGGCCTGACTGTGGACCGGTTCAACAATATCCTTGTCACCCAGACCCTGAGCGTGGGCATGGAAAAGCTCAAGCCCATCCTCTTCCCCCTTCTGGCAGAAGTCCTGCGCGCTGACGGCCAGACCATTGAGGGCATCTACGAGCGCAACGACGAGGCTCTGCGGGCCAAGGAGGGCCTGGCACAGAGCAAGGGCTGGTTTGGCCTGCCCGGCGAGACGCACCCCGACAGCACCCAGACCGAGATCTGCGAGAACGGCGTGTTCTACCACGTTGATTTTGAGAATGGCCAGAAGACCGGCTTTTTCCTCGACCAGAAATACAACCGCCGGGCTGTGGCCCGCATTGCTGCCGGTCACACTGTGCTGGACTGCTTTACCCACACCGGCAGCTTTGCGCTGAACGCCGCCAAGGGCGGGGCTGCCCGGGTCACCGCCGCTGACATCAGCGCCGAGGCCATTGCCATGGCCCAGCGGAACGCCCAGCGCAACAACCTGACCAACATGGATTTTCTCTGCGAGGACACCTTTGAGCTGCTGCCCCGGCTGGAAAAGGAGGGCCACCCCTACGACTTTATCATCCTTGACCCGCCGGCCTTTACCAAGGCCCGCCGCACGGTGGAGAACGCCATGCGCGGCTATAAGGAGATCAACTACCGCGCCATGAAGCTGCTGCCCCGGGGCGGCTATCTGGCCACGGCCAGCTGCTCTCACTTTGCCACCGAGGAGCTGTTCATCAAGATGCTGCACGCCGCCGCAAAGGATGCCCACCGGCAGCTGCGGCAGATCGAGGTGAAGCAGCAGGCCCCGGATCACCCCATCCTGTGGGGCGTGCCCGAGACCAATTACCTGAAGTTCTTCCTGTTCCAGGTGATCTAAAAGTAATACCAAATACGATATCTCCCAAAAAAACGAGAACGTGTTTGTGCAGAATCGTTAGTTTTGTCAATTGCGTTTTTGACCCGCAGCGACTATAATCAAAACATAAACAGCAACGGCGCTGTGGGTCACCTCCTGACTCGCAGCGCCGTTTTTGTTAAAAAGCTTTTCGCTGTTTCCGGGCCGCAGTTCGGCGGCGGGAGACAGTTTCGGAAGGGACAGACATAAGATCAAGTAAGGAGTAGGATTTATGGCAGCAAATGTTATGGAAATCTACGGCAGCAAGGTCTTTAACGAGCATGTAATGAAGGAGCGCCTGCCGAGCGCTACTTACAAGAGCCTGGAGCGCACCCTGCACAAGGGCGCACCTCTGGATATCGAGGTGGCAAACGTTGTGGCCAGCGTGATGAAGCGCTGGGCCATGGAGCTGGGCGCCACCCACTACACCCACTGGTTCCAGCCGCTGACCGGCATCACCAGTGAGAAGCACGACGGCTTTGTGAGCCCCGTGGGCGACGGCACCGCCATCATGGAGTTCTCCGGCAAGGAGCTGGTGCGCGGCGAGCCTGACGCTTCCTCCTTCCCCTCCGGCGGCCTGCGTGCCACCTGCGAGGCCCGCGGCTACACCGCATGGGACCCCACCAGCTACGCTTTCGTGAAGGATGACGTACTGTGCATCCCCACCGCATTCGTCAGCTACACCGGCGAGGCACTGGACAAAAAGACCCCCCTGCTGCGCTCCATGAACGCACTGTCCGGTCAGGCCATCCGCATCCTGAAGCTGTTTGGCAAGGATGTTGATTACGTCTCCACCACCGTCGGCCCCGAGCAGGAGTACTTCCTTGTCAAGAAGGAGGATTACGAGGCACGCCAGGATCTGATCCTCACCGGCCGTACCCTGTTCGGTGCTCCCTCTGCCAAGGGTCAGGAGCTGGAGGAGCATTACTTCGGTGTCATCCGTCCCGAGGTCTCCGAATTTATGAAGGAGCTGGACGAGGAGCTGTGGAAGCTGGGCGTTCCTGCCAAGACCAAGCACAACGAAGTGGCTCCCTGCCAGCATGAGCTGGCCCCCATCTTCGACACCACCAATGTTGCCATTGACCACAACCTGCTGACCATGGAGATGATGAAGAAGATTGCTCCCAAGTACGGTCTGGTCTGCCTGCAGCACGAGAAGCCCTTTGAGGGTGTGAACGGCAGCGGCAAGCACAACAACTGGTCGCTGTCCACCACCGAGGAGAATCTGCTGGATCCGGGCGATACGCCCATGGAGAACCTGCAGTTCCTGGTATTCCTTGCCGCCGTCATCAAGGCTGTGGACGAGTACGCTGATCTGCTGCGCACCTCCGTTGCCACCCCGGGCAACGATCACCGTCTGGGTGCCAACGAGGCTCCCCCGGCCATCATCTCGATCTTTGTGGGCGAGGAGCTGGAAGCTGTTATCGATGCCATTGCATCCGATTCTCCTTATGCCGGCCCCGTGAAGATGAAGATGGATCTGGGCGTGGACGTGCTGCCTAAGTTCAGCAAGGACACCACCGACCGCAACCGCACCTCTCCCTTTGCCTTTACCGGCAACAAGTTCGAGTTCCGTATGCCCGGCTCTGCTCAGAACCTGAGCGACTGCGACACCATCCTGAACACCGCTGTTGCCAAGGAGCTGAAGGGCTACGCCGACGAGCTGGAGAGCGCTGAGGACTTTACCAGCGCCGCCATCGCTCTGGTCAAGCGCACCATCCGTGACCACCGCCGTGTCATCTTCAACGGCAACGGCTACACCGCCGAGTGGGAAGAGGAAGCAGCACGCCGCGGCCTGCCCAACAAGAAGAATACTCCCGCCGCTCTGCCCGCACTGATCGATCCGAAGAACATCCAGCTGATGGAGGATTTCGGTGTTCTGACCAAGGTAGAGATGCACAGCCGTTACGAGGTCGAGATGGAGCACTACTCCAAGATCATCAACATCGAGGCTCTGACCATGCTGGAGATGGCCCGCAAGCAGCTGCTGCCCGCCATCAACGCCTACATGAGCGAGGTTGCCAACACCGCCGCATCCAAGCTGGCCGTCAGCGAGGCCATCAGCGTGCGCAGCGAGACCAAGACCCTCACCCGCCTGTCCACCGATGCCGATGCCATGAGCGATGCCATTGATGCCCTGCAGGCTGCCGTGGATACCGCTGAGGCCATGACCGATGAGAGTGCCAAGGCTGTCTCCTTCCACGATGACGTTCTGCCCAAGATGGATGCTCTGCGCGCCGCTGCTGACGATGCCGAGACCATCTGCGGTGAGGACTACTGGCCTCTGCCCAGCTACAGCAAGATGCTCTACTACGTCTGATCTTTCTGACATAGCTTGATAAGCATCGCTGGGTTGTTGGATTTTTAAGCCATTCCCCTTTTCCTATTTCTTACACCAGCCTAAAGACCTGCTTTGCGCATACGAAGCAGGCCTTTAGGCGTTTTTTAAGGACGCAAGCTGATTTTTCCAGTTTTGCACTGATGTGCCATTCGCCGCGCCCTGCGGCTCGGAGGGAACCACTATGAGCTATAATACCCAACAGGACATCCTTGATTTTGTGGAGGACAACAACGTCAAATTCGTCCGCTTTGCCTTCTGCGATATCTTTGGCACCCAGAAAAACATCGCCGTGCTTGCCAGCGACCTGCCTAAGGCCATGGAGGATGGTGTCTGCTTTGACGGCAGCTCCATTGCCGGTTTTATGAAGGTGGAGGAGAGCGATCTTGTGCTCCGGCCCGATCTTTCCACCGTGACCATCCTGCCCTGGCGGCCCACCGAGGGCCGGGTGATGCAGTTCTTCTGTGACGTGGAAAAACCGGACGGCGCGGCCTTTGGCGGCAACTGCCGCGGCTTCCTGCGCCAGATGAGCCGCAGCTTCCGCAAACTGGGGCTGACCTGCAACGTGGGAGCTGAGTGCGAGTTCTACCTGTTTGAGAATGACGACCGGGGCCGCCCCACCCGCATTCCCATCGACTTTGGCGGCTACTTTGATGTAGCCCCGCTGGATGCAGGTGAGAACCTGCGCCGGGACATCTGCCTGACCATGGAGCAGATGGGCATGAGCCCCCAGCACAGCCATCACGAGAGCGGCCACGGTCAGAACGAGATCGACTGCCACTACGCCGGCCCCCTGAAAACAGCCGACCATGTGATGATGTTCAAGCAGATCGTGCGGGCTGTTGCCATGCGCAACGGCATCCACGCCAGCTTCCTGCCCAAGCCCCTGCCGGATCAGGCAGGCAGCGGCCTGCACATCAACCTTTCGCTCTGCATGGACGGCCGCAATCTGTTTGAGGGCGACATTGCCCCGGACAGCATTGCAGGCAGTTTTATGGCAGGTGTTCTGGCCCACAGCCGGGAGCTGACCGTGTTCACCAATCCCCTGCCCAACAGCTACCAGCGCTTTGGCTGTGACGAGGCCCCCCGCTATGTGAGCTGGAGCCGCCAGAACCGCAGTCAGCTGGTGCGCATCCCACAGGTCAAGGGCAACAACTGCCGCATGGAACTGCGCAGCCCTGACCCTGCCTGCAACCCCTATCTGGCCGTGGGTCTGGTGCTGGCCGCCGGTCTGGATGGCATCGAGCACCGGATGGTGCTGCAGGCCCCCATCAACAAGAACCTGTTCGATCCCACCGAGGCCGCAGGTCTTGGGCTGGAAAGACTGCCTTCCACGCTGGAGGAGGCCGTGCAGGCCGCGCAGGAGAGCGAATTTCTGCACCGCGTGCTGTCGGAAGAGCTTTCGCATCGGTACTATGAGGAAGAACTGAAGCGCTGTGCCGCCCTGAAAGCTGCCGCCGACCCGGCAGAGTACGAGCGGGTGCACTACTTCAACGCCATTTGAACCGCTTTTGAGGGAAAGTACGAAGGGGCAATGATTCGGCCCCTTGCCTGGATGTAAGAGAAAGGAGCGATTCAAATGGGACGTGCTCTGATCGTGAGCGCCGGAGCAAGCTCCAACGAGTACATTTCCGCGCGGCTGGCAGAGCTGGGATACACCCGGCCTACGATCATCCCCAGTGGTGCCGAGGCCCGGCGCAGGATGCTGGAATCTGATTTTGAGTTGATCGTGGTCAACGCGCCTTTGCCGGACGAGTTCGGCCACGAGCTGTGTTCCTCTGCCGTAGAAAAAACAGACGCAGGCGTGGTGCTGCTGGCCAAGGCAGCCGCCGCCGAGCAGCTGCTGGCCCCCATGAGTGAGCAGGGGGTGCTGCTGCTGAGCAAGCCGTTCTCCAACACGCTGTTCCTGCAGGCCATCCATCTGGCCGCGGCCAGCAACCACCGCCTGCAGCTGCTCCGGCAGGAAAACGCGCGGATGCAGGAAAAGATCGCACAGGTACGGCTGGTCAGCCATGCAAAATGCTGTCTGGTGGAGCGGGAGCAGATGAGCGAGGATGCCGCCCACCGCTACATTGAAAAGCGCGCCATGGACACCCGGCGCAGCCGTGCAGAAATTGCACAGGAAATCCTTGATTCTTACGAGGATTAGGATTATAATCTGGTGTTGTATGTTTTGTTCCGGATGCGGTCGCATCCGTACTGGGAAAGAATGATCTCTGAAAGATAAATTAGAGGAGGACTGAACAAATGGCAAAATTCATCTTTGTGACCGGCGGTGTTGTCTCCGGTCTGGGCAAGGGCATCACGGCGGCTTCTCTGGGCCGCCTGCTCAAGTGCCGCGGACTGAAGGTCGCCAGCCAGAAGCTGGACCCTTATGTGAACGTGGACCCGGGTACCATGAGCCCCCTGCAGCACGGTGAGGTGTTCGTGACCGATGACGGCACTGAGACCGACCTTGATCTGGGTCACTATGAGCGCTTCATCGACGAAAATCTGAACAAGTACTCCAACCTGACCACCGGCAAGGTGTACTGGAACGTGCTGAACAAGGAGCGCCAGGGCGCTTATCTGGGTCAGACCGTCCAGATCATCCCCCACATCACCAACGAGATCAAGAATTACATCTACAACATGGCATCCTCTACCGATGCCGATGTGGTCATTACCGAGATCGGCGGCACCACCGGCGATATTGAGAGCCAGCCCTTCCTGGAGGCCATCCGTCAGGTGGGCCTGGAGCAGGGCCGCGACAACTGCTGCTACATCCATGTTGTACTGGTGCCCTATATTTCCGGCTCCGACGAGTACAAGTCCAAGCCGGCCCAGCACTCCGTCAAGGAGCTGCAGGGCATGGGCGTGAACCCCGATATCATCATCCTGCGTGCTGACGGCAGCGTGGGCGGCGATATCCGCCGCAAGATCAGCACCTTCTGTAATGTCAAGCCTGAGTGCGTCATCGAGAACCTGACCATGCCCAGCCTGTACCAGTGCCCGCTGATGCTCCACACCAATGGTCTGGATGATGTGGTGGTGGAAAAACTCAAACTGGACGTGCCCCCCGCCGACCTGACTGAGTGGAAGGGTGTGGTCTCCCGCATTGCCACCCGCAGCAAGACCTGCACCATTGCGCTGGTGGGCAAGTACGTCAAGCTGCACGACGCTTATCTTTCCGTGATGGAGAGCCTGTACCACGCCGGTTTTGAGAACGACAGTCAGGTAGACATCAAGTGGGTGGAGAGTGAGGACCTGATCGATCAGGATGCCTGCAAAGAAGTGTTTGCTGACGTGGACGGCATCATCGTGCCCGGCGGCTTTGGTGACCGCGGCATCGAGGGCATGATCCAGGCTGCACAGTATGCCCGTGAGAACCAGATCCCCTACTTTGGCATCTGCCTGGGAATGCAGATCATGGTGATGGAGTTCGCACGCGGCGTGCTGGGCTATGCCGATGCCAATTCCAGCGAGTTCACCCCCGATGGTGCCCACAATGTCATTGCCCTGATGGCCGACCAGCAGGGCAACATCCCCAAGGGCGGCACCATGCGTCTGGGCAAGTATCCCTGCACCGTCAAGCCCGGCACCAAGATGGCCGAGTGCTACGGCGAGGCTGAGATCTGGGAGCGTCACCGCCACCGCTACGAGTTCAACAACGAGTTCCGTCAGGAGATGGAGGATGCCGGACTGGTCATTTCCGGCACCAGCCCTGATGGCCGTCTGGTGGAGACCGTGGAGCTGCCCGGCCGTGACTTCCATCTGGGTGCACAGTTCCACCCTGAGTTCAAGAGCCGCCCCAACCGCGCTCATCCCCTGTTTAAGGGCTTTATCGCCGCCGCACTCAAATTCCGCATCCATGCACAGCGCGGCATGATGCACGTCTGACCTTCTCAGGCGTTTCGTTCCAGTTTTCCTCGTAGGCGAGGCCTGTAAAATCGCAACAAAAAAGCAGCTGCACTCCGTGCTTTTACGGAATGCAGCTGTTTTTTGCTTGTATTACTTACTTTTTAGCGGCAGCGGCCTTTTTGCGGGCGGCGCGGCTGGTCTTTTTGGCGGCGGGCTTCTTTGCGGGAGCCTTGGCAGCGGGAGCAGCGGCCTTGACAGGCTCTGCCTTCACCTCTTCGGCCTTAACAGGCTCAGCGGGCTTTTCCTCAGCCTTTGCAGGCTCCTCCACGGGCTTTTCCTCCACAACGGGCTCTTTCTTGACCTCCGGCTTTGCCTCCTCTGCAGGAGCGCTCTCGACCACAGGTGCAGCCTCTACAACGGGCTCCTCTGCCTTCTTGGCAGGGGCACGCTTTGCACGATCCTTCACCTCGGAAATGGTCCACAGCTGGTCATCGCCTGCGGCCTCCTGCCAGATCTGCAGGATGGCACCATCGTTGGCACCCATGCCCACGGTATCGATGCACTTGCCGCTGGCCCAGGAAGAGCGCAGACGGACGGTGCCGGCGGGGGTGGGCTCCACGGTCCACATCTGAGAGGTGCCGCCCACATCCTCCCACAGGTGCAGCCAGGTGCCATTGGCGGTGCCGGTCATCATCAGGTCGATCAGCTTGCCGGATGCGCGGTTGCGGATGCGGTACACACCGTCACCCTCGCGCACAAAGGCCCACTCCTGCTCGGGCTTGTGCTCGTACTTGCCCAGGCGGATATCGCCGCCATTGGTGGCCTTCTCCACGGCCTGAATGACACTGCCGCCCTTGGCAGCGATGGTATAGAAGCGATCTGCCTCGATCACGGTCTGCGCTACAGTTTTCATGTAAATCCCTCCAAGTTTGTTTCTTTTGAGCCAATCATTTTCGTTTTACAGGTAAATTATACCACCTGCTGTGATTTTTTACAAGGATTCCGTCATTTCTTTAGCACTATTCACAAAAGGCCCCCGCTTTTCGGCCTGTTTTGCACCGTTTGCGAAAACTTTTCGCCCCGTTTCGCCCCATAAAGCAGCAGCACCCCGCCATTTCTGGTGAGGTGCTGCTGTCGTTTTGGAAAAAATCAGAAGGATTCTGGCAGAGCTCCCTTACTGCTTTGCCTGACTGGGATGCGGCTGCACGGGCATTTTAGTGAACAGCGCTTTCAAGACCAGCGGAGTGGCCACACTGGACACGACGATGAGCAGGATGACGGCGGTGAAGTAGACGGAATCCACCACGCCGATGTCCAGACCCTTCTGGGCCACGATCAGGGCCACCTCGCCGCGGGTCATCATGCCAACACCCACCTTGAGGGAATCACCCCAGCTGAACCTGCAAATCTTGGCCGCCAGCCCGCAGCCGATGATCTTGGTGATCAGGGCCACCACCACGAAACACACGCTGAACAGCAGGATCTCCGGGGTCAGGCCGCTGATATCTGTCTTCAGGCCGATGCTGGCGAAGAAGATGGGAGCAAACAGCACATAGTTGCTGATGTCCACCCGGCGCTCCACATAGGGGGCATCCTCCAAAGTGCACAGGACGATGCCCGCGATGTAGGCACCTGTGATATCTGCAATGCCGAAGTAGGCCTCGGCAATGTAAGCCATGGCAAAGCAGAACGCCATACTGACGATGGTGATGCGCTGGGTGTGGGGGTTGCGCTTGTCCAGCCACTTCATGGCGAAATGGGCAATGAGGCCCACGCCGATGGCGGTGGCGAAGAACAGCACGGTGTTCATCAGCACCTTACCCAGCCCTGTGCCGGTGCCGGAGCTGGCTCCCAGCACACAGGTCAGCACCACGATGCCGATGACATCATCGATGACGGCGGCACTGACGATGGTGGTGCCAAGGAAGCTCTTCAGGTGGCCCAGCTCCTGCAAGGTAGCCACGGTGATGGACACGCTGGTGGCGGTCATAATGGTACCGATGAAGAGGGCGCGGTAGAACTCCTGGCTGCCCAGCGCTGAGAAGCCGTAGAATAAACTATAAAGGAGCGTGCCCCCTGCCAGCGGCACCGCCACGCCCACACAGGCAATCAGGGTGGCGATGGGACCTGCCTTGATCAACTCCTTCAGGTTGGTGCCAAGGCCCGTGGAGAACATCAGCAGCACCACGCCGATCTCTGCGAAGATCGAGATGGTATCGCTGATATGCACAAGGTTCAGCAGGCAGGGCCCAATGATCAGGCCCGCGATGATCTCGCCCACCACCTGCGGCGCTTTGAACTTGCGGGCCACCAGCCCGAAGAACTTGGCACTGAGGATGATGATAGCAAGGTTCCGAAAAACAGAATACATAAATTTACCTTCCTCCGTTTTATCTCATTTAACAGGGCTGTCGGCCGCGCCCGACCCCTTATTCTTTTATTATATCGCCGCTCCGAACCAAAATCAAAATACTTTTCAATCTTTCTCGTTAAAAAAACAGACAAAGTTCACCAAAGCTTCAGTACAAATTTTTGTGCGGATTTTTGGTCCGCAGGGCTTGACAAAACAGCAGGGACTTGCTATAATAAATTGCTGTCTGAACAGACACGCCGCACACGGCAGGCGATGCCGCATGTCGTGTGTACCCTTGGCCTCATAACCTTGAGGCCCTTAAGTCCAAAAGGAGGTGCTACAAAATGGCAAAGTACGAAACCATGCTGATTACCAGCGCCGCTCTCGACGAGGAGGCTACCGCCGCTCTGGTTGGTAAGTTCAAGACCCTGATCGAGAACAACGGTACGATCGATTCCATCGACGAGTGGGGCAAGCGCCGTCTGGCCTACCCCATCAACGACGAGGAGGAAGGCGTTTACACTGTGATCAACTTCACCAGCGAGCCCAGCTTCCCCGCTGAGCTGGACCGTGTGTACAAGATCACTGAAGGTGTTATGCGCAGCCTGATCGTTGCCCACGAGGAGTAATCTTTTCGTGACAGAAAGGGAGACCGTAAAATGTTGAATGTTGTTGCTATCATGGGCCGTCTTGTGGCGGATCCTGAACTCCGCACCACGCCCCAGGGCACCAATGTGTGCAGCTTCCGCATTGCCTGCGACCGCAATTTTGTGCGTCAGGGTGAGCAGCGTCAGGCTGACTTCATTGATATCGTTGCCTGGCGTTCTCAGGCCGAGTTTGTTTCTAAGTATTTCCAGAAAGGCAGTCTGATCGCCATCGAAGGCTCTCTTCAGACCCGCCAGTATCAGGATAAGAACGGCAACAATCGCACGGCTGTGGAAGTCGTAGCCAACAACATCAGCTTTGCAGGCCCCAAGAGCAGCAATCAGGGCGGTGGAGCAAATTATCAGAATTCTGCTCCCGCCTACCAGAACGCAGCCCCTGCCCGTCCGGCTGCTGTGGAGGCAGCTCCCAGCTATTCCGCCGGCAGTGCAGATGATTTTGCTGTCATTGATGACAGTGATGACCTGCCGTTCTGATTCCGTAACGGTCTGACCGTTCAATTCTTATAGGAGGTAATAAGCAATGGCTTTTGAAAGAACCGAAGGCTCTCGCCCCGCACGCCCCATGCGTCGCGGCCGCAAGAAGGTTTGCAGCTTCTGTGTCGATCGCATCGACACCATCGATTACAAGGACGTGCCCCGTCTGCGTAAGTACGTCTCTGAGCGTGCTAAGATCATTCCCCGCCGTGTGACCGGCACCTGCGCTTATCATCAGCGCGCACTGACCACCGCCATCAAGCGTGCTCGTCACGTTGCTCTGATGCCCTACGTCAGCGACTAATCAGAACTTTATCAACCCATTCAAAATAATCAGCAATCAGCAAAGCGCTTTCACCGATGACAAGGTGAAAGCGCTTTTTTGTTGTGTCTTTCGTTTGTGCAGTGCTCCCGGCACTCAATAGTCTGCCTGTTTTTTTTTTTTTTTGCCGCATTCTGGGAACATCTTATGGAACCGTTCCCGCAATTTCCGGGCAGATCACCCTCGTCCATAAAATTGCATCACCCGGTCAAAAAGTTACAAACCGGTACGGTTTTTCCGGCATTTCCTGAAATGTTACCGGGAATTTCCGGAATCAACCGGTGTTTTGATGTGTTGGCAAATCAAACTGCACAACGCCAAACCGATTCTTTGTACACATTTCACGAAATCGCTCCAACATGATTGATTTTTTGAACAAAATGTGCCATACTATAGCCACTGGAAACGTTCCCGACACCGTTCCCGAAAATCCAACCGAAAGCGAGGGCACGCGATATGACGATCAAGGACATTGCCCGCATCAGCGGCTGTTCTGTCAGCACCATTTCGCGCGTCATCAATGATCGGCCGGATGTCCGACCCGAGACCAAGGAGCATGTGCTCAAGGTCATGCGGGAGGCAGGCTTTACCCCTAACACCAACGCGCGGCAGTTGAAGATCCAGCAATCCCGCAGCTTGGTGTTCGTGGTCAAGGGGACCCGGAACATCTTCTTCTCCGACTTCCTCGTTCAGTTGCAGCGGGCCGCTACCCTGTATGGGTACAACGGCATCGTCTCCTACCTGGACGAGAACGCCAACGAGATCGATGCTGCCGAGAAGATCCTGCGGGAGATCAAGCCCAAGGGCATGATCTTTCTGGGCGGCAGTGTTACGAACTTCCAGAACGGCTTTGCAAACATCTCCGTTCCCTCCGTGCTGGCCACGCTGGTCTCCAATGAATTGGACTTCCCCAATCTCTCGATGGTGGGTGTGGATGACCGGGCCGCAGCAAAAGCGGCAGTCTCCCATCTCATCGCACAGGGTCACCGCAAGATCGCGGTGCTGGGCGGCCCGGCCACCAGCTTTCCCAGCCGGATGCGCCGTTTGGGTGCGCAGGATGCCATGGAGGACGCAGGGCTTGTCTTTGACGATAAACTCTATGGCCTGTGCAACTACGATTTCGAGTCCGCCTACCACGCCATGAACAGTCTGCTGGCCCGCCGGGCCGAGTTCACTGCCCTGTTTGCCATGAGCGATGTAATCGCCTTTGGTGCCATCCGGGCGCTGGTAAGTGCAGGTATGCGGGTGCCGGAGGATGTCTCAGTGATCGGTTTTGATGGCATCACGATGTCCCGCTACTGCGTGCCGGTGATGACCACCATCGTCCAGCCCAGTGAACAGATCGCACTGCAGAGCATCGAGCTGCTGGTGCGGCAGATCGAACACGGAGCCCCGGCCCAGACCGTCACGCTCCAGCCGGAATTGCAGCAGGGCGAAAGCGTTTGCCCCTGCCGCCGGAACGATTCAGTCTAACTTCCGTCCTCATGCTGTGGACGGTGGCAGATATTAACCAAAAGAAGAAGGAGTACTACTATGAAAAAGATGATCTCTCGTCGTAATTTCCTGAAAGTGGCCGGTGCATCCGCCGCTGCTCTGGGTCTGGCTGCCTGTGGCGGTTCTTCCAGCTCCACCGCTTCCTCCACTGCCAGCTCTGCTGCCGGTTCTTCGACCGCTGCAAAGGCTGACGGCAAGGTCTACTACCTGAACTTCAAGCCCGAGCAGGATCAGGATTGGCAGGACTTGGCTGCTGAGTACACCAAGGAGACCGGCGTGCCTGTGACCGTTGTCACCGCCGCTTCCGGTCAGTATGAGACCACTCTGATGAGCGAGATGGAAAAGAGCGAGGCTCCCACCCTGTTCCAGGTCAACGGCCCTGTGGGTCTGGCCAACTGGAAGGATTACTGCTACGACCTGTCCGGCAGCAAGCTGTATGGCGAGCTGACCAGCGACTCCTTCGCCCTGAAGGACGGCGACGCTGTCACCAGCATTGCATACGTCATTGAGACCTACGGCATCATCTACAACAAGGAGCTGCTGAGCGCCGCTGGTTACACCCAGGACGACATCAAGGGCTTTGCCGATCTGAAGAAGGTCGCTGACGATATCCAGGCACGCAAGGCCGAGCTGGGCGTGGACGGTGCTTTCACCTCTGCCGGTATGGATGGTTCTTCTGACTGGCGCTTCAAGACCCATCTGGCAAACCTGCCCATCTACTACGAGTACAAGGCAGACGGCATCAGCTCCACCGACGCCATCAAGGGCACCTACCTCGACAACTACAAGCAGATCTGGGATCTGTACATCACCGATTCCACCTGCGATCCTACCCTGCTGGCTTCCAAGACCGGCAACGACGCTGTGGCCGAGTTCGTGGGCAAGAAGGCTGTCTTCTATCAGAACGGCACCTGGGCTTACAATGACGTGAAGGATCTGGGCGACGACAACCTGGGTATGCTGCCCATCTACATCGGCGTGGATGGCGAGGAGAATCAGGGTCTGTGCACCGGTTCCGAGAACTTCTGGTGCGTGAACAACGCTTCTTCTGATGCCGACATTCAGGCTACTCTGGACTTCCTGTACTGGTGCGTCACCTCTGAGGCCGGCACCAGCGCGATGGCTGACAAGATGGGCTTTGTCATCCCCTTCAAGAAGGCTAAGGACTCCACCAACCCCCTGATCGCCATTGCAAACGACTACGTTGCAGCTGGCAAGACCAGTGTTGACTGGTGCTTCTCCACCATGCCTTCCGAGGAGTGGAAGAACGGCGTTGGTTCCGCTCTGACCGCTTACGCAGCAGGCACCGGCGACTGGAACGGCGTTGTGACCGCTTTCGTCGATGGCTGGGCTAAGGAGTACAAGCTGGCAAACGGCTAAGCATTCTCGGTTTTCTCTTTCCCCTTTTATTTGTGTAAACCGTAATGGGAGGCGGGCGAGCTGTTCGCCCGCCTCCTTTTGTTTTGGAGGTATATCATGCAAAAGGCCATCAGCAAATATTGGCCGGTGTTCGTGCTTCCTACGCTGATCGCGTTCATCATCGGCTTTATCTGGCCCTTTATCTGGGGCATCTTCCTTTCCTTCCAGCGCTTCACCACCGTGAGCAAGACCACCTTTGTGGGCATCCAGAACTACATCTCGGTGTTCCAGGATTCCACGTTCCTGCATGCGTTCGGCTTTACGGCAGCGTTTACCGTGATCTCCACTGTGCTTATCAATGTCTGTGCCTTTGCCATTGCAATCGTGCTGACCCGCGGCATCAAGGGTACCAACATTTTCCGTACCGTTTACTTCATGCCCAACCTGATCGGCGGCATCCTGCTGGGCTACATCTGGCAGATCCTGCTCAACGGCGTGCTGGCAAACCTGCAAAAGCCCCTGCTGGCACTGGATGCCAAGGCCGGTTTCGTCGGTCTGGTCATTCTGATGTGCTGGCAGCAGATCGGCTACATGATGATCATCTACGTTGCCGGTCTGCAGAGCGTGCCCGGCGACCTGATCGAAGCAGCCAAGATCGACGGTGCTTCTGACCGCGAGATCCTGTTCAAGATCAAGCTGCCCATGGTCATGCCCAGCATCACCATCTGCACCTTCCTGACCCTGACCAACAGCTTCAAGCTGTTCGACCAGAACGTTGCCCTGACCGCAGGCGAACCTGCCAACGCCAGTGAAATGCTGGCCCTGAACATCTACAACACCTTCTATGGCCGCTCCGGTGCTCAGTGGAAGGGCATCGGCCAGGCAAAGGCTGTGGTATTCTTCCTGATCGTTGTGGTCATCTCTCTGGCGCAGCTCCACTTCACCCGTTCTAAGGAGGTCCAGCAGTAATGATTAAACAGAAAAAGTTGTGGGATAACATTCTCACCGTCATCATGGCCCTGCTTTGCCTGCTGTGGATCTACCCCATTGTCCTGATCCTGCTGAACAGCCTGAAAAAAGAGGGTACCTTTACCACCTCTACCGTGTTCCAGCTGCCCACCAGTGAGACCTTTGCTGGCCTTTCCAACTACGTCTACGGCGTGATCAAAATGGGCTTCCTTTCCAGTCTGGGCTACAGCCTCGTCATTACCGTTTCCAGTGTGGCCCTCATCCTGCTGTGCTGCTCCATGACAGGCTGGTACCTGACCCGCGTGAACAACAAGCTCAGCAAGTTTATGAACCTGCTCATCGTGTTCTCGATGGTTGTCCCCTTCCAGATGGTCATGTTCACCCTCTCCAAGACCGCAGATACCCTCAACCTGAACACTCCCTGGAACATCTGCATCATCTACCTGGGCTTTGGTGCCGGTCTGGCCGTGTTCATGTTCACCGGCTTTATGAAGAGCGTTCCCATGGAGATTGAGGAAGCGGCCATGATCGACGGCTGCAACCCCATCCAGATCTTCTTCAAGGTCGTGTTCCCCATCCTGAAACCCACCATGATCTCCACCGCCATTCTGGAGACCATGTGGGTCTGGAACGACTACCTGCTGCCCACTCTGGTGCTGGATATCAAGAAGTACCGCACCATCCCCATGGCGATCCAGTACTTCCGCGGCGGCTATGGCCGTGTGGAACTGGCTCCCATGATGGCCTGCATCATCATCGCCATCATCCCCATCATCATCCTGTACATGACCTGCCAGAAATACATCATTGAGGGTGTTGTTGCAGGCGCTGTCAAGGGTTAAGGAGGAGTTCACCATGCGAGCATGCGGCATTCTGATGCCCGTTTTTAGTCTGCCGGGGCCCTTTGGCATCGGCACGCTGGGGAAAGAAGCCTTTGCGTTCGTGGATTTTCTGGCCCGTGCAAAGCAGACCTATTGGCAGATCCTGCCCATTGGCCCCACTGGCTACGGTGACAGCCCCTACCAGAGCTTTTCCGCCTTTGCTGGGAACCCCTATTTTATCGATTTCCGTGTCCTGCACGAGCAGGGCTATCTGACCGCTGATGAGATTCCCGCTGAGGTTCCGGTTGGACCGGTGGACTACGGCGTGCTCTACCAGCAGCGCCCGGTGGTGCTGCAAAAGGCCGCCGATCGTCTGCTGGCTGCAGCCAGCGCAGAGTACAAAGACTTCTGCACGGCACAGAGCTTCTGGCTGGACGATTACGCCCTGTTCATGGCCGTCAAGGCCGAACAGGGACAGGCAGGCCTGTGTGACTGGCCGGATGACCTGCGCACCCGCCAGCCCGCTGCCGTAGCCGCTGCCAGGGAGCGTCTGGCCGGGCAGGTGGATTATTTCAAGGCGGTGCAGTTCTTCTTCTACACCCAGTGGAACGCCCTGAAAGCCTATGCCAACGGCAAGGGCATTCAGCTGGTGGGCGATATCCCCATCTACGTCAGCCCGGATTCCAGCGATCTGTGGACGCGGCCGGAGCTCTTCCAGACCGACGGCCAGACCCACCTGACGCAGGTGGCAGGCTGCCCCCCGGATGCCTTTGCGGCAGACGGTCAGCTCTGGGGCAATCCACTCTACAACTGGACTCGTCACAAGGCCGAGGATTTTGCCTGGTGGAAGCGCCGGATGCAGCACGCTACTTCCATTTATGATGTCGTGCGCATCGACCACTTCCGTGGTTTTGAGAGCTACTACGCCATCCCTGCCGGAAACAAGACGGCGGCAGGCGGCCACTGGGAAAAGGGGCCGGATCGCGCCTTCATCGATGCCATCCACGAGACTTTGGGCCAGGGCGGCATCATTGCGGAGGATCTGGGATACCTGACCCCTGAGGTCAAGACCATGCTGGCTGCCAGCGGCTATCCGGGCATGAAGATCATGCAGTTTGCCTTTGACAGCCGGGAACCGGGCAACTATCTTCCCTACACCTACCCTCACAACAGCGTGGTCTACACCGGCACCCATGACAATGTGACCACCGAGGGTTGGCGGCAGTCTGCCAGCCCCGAGGATGTCCACTATGCCTGCCGTTACCTGCGCTGCCTGCCCGAGGATCTGACAGAGGCCATGATCTGCGCCTGCCTTGCCAGTGTTTCGGATATGGCTGTCATCCCCATGGCCGACTGGCTGCATCTGGGCGCGGAGGCCCGCATCAACACCCCCAGCACCCAGGGAGCCAACTGGCAGTGGCGGCTGGATACCCCGCTTACCAGTCTGCTGGCCGAGCATATTGCCGATCTGACAGCACTGTATGACCGGATCCCGGCTGCGGCAGACCGCTAAAACGTTCCTTCTTCTTTTCTCCCCATACAAAGACGGCAGGCCCTGGCCCCTCCTTTCCGGAGGAGCTGGTGCCCGCCGTCTCTTTTTGCATTATTTTCAATTTTCACACAACATTTTTTCGCCGCATCCCGCATAGGACGTTCCACATATTTCCGCGCAGAACCGTTTCTTTTTTACAAAACGGCCACAGTATCTTCACAATTCTTTCGCATTTTGGGTTTCATCGCTCTCTTGTTGTTTTTGGGCAATTATGCTATAATCCAATTAGCTTCATATCCGCCTTTGCGCGGATTTTACGAACGAAAGGAGTTTTCCACCATGGAATTTACCTATCAGAGCACGATGCAGCTGCCCGCATCCTATGCGGTTCTCTCCGAAGATGAAATGGTCTACACCGTTGGCGGCGCTTTTGAGCTGAATATCAACGCGCAGGATGTCCTGAATTTCACCGTCAATGTCGGTGTCAACCTGGTACGTATGCTGGGTCAGGCTGCCATCAGCAACACCATTGCCGGTATCATTGACATGCGGAACGATGGTCTGACCACGATGGGTGCCATTGAGCATTATTGGGGCCGCCAGACTCCCGTGGGCAAGACCATGACTGTGGTTGCTGCCGGTTTTGCAGGCGTTTATGTCTACTACTGGGCTAGGTCTGCTATTGAGAGCTTCCTGTCCATTTACAATGACATGCGGAACATCTACAACGAGAGCGAAGCCAAAAATCAGGCACAGGCCGCAGGTACAGCAGCTCTGGCCGCCTGAGTAAATCTTTGAAAGGAGCCTTTTATGGAAAACTTGCGTATGCCTGCATCTTATGCAACGCTTCCGGAAGAAGAGCTGCCGGAGATCTTTGGCGGCGGAGAACTGGGAGATGCATTGGACAGCTTTACGGATAACCTCCACCTGGACGATTTCTTCTTTCAGGGGGGTATCCTCTCCATCTCCATCTCGTTTGTGCCTCTGCTCCTGTTCAACGTTGTTGTTTCCGGCTACCGGTTTGTAGAAAACATTTACAAGAACCTGTCCAACTGGTTCGGTTATCACGATGATACCTTCTCTGCCGTTTCTAGTTTCACGGATGAAATGCGCCAAAAACAGCAGCAGCGCGGTATCTGAGTCGTTTTCCCTGTAACATAAAAGAGCTTCACAATTCCGGCTTCTGCCGGAGTGTGAAGCTCTTTTTGTTTGGCCGTGTCCAGATGGTTCAAATGACCCGCAGGGCCCCCTGCTCCCGCAGACGGAGCAGATAGCAGCTGCCCGCACCGAACACCTTTTCTATCGCGTCGTGATATTTTGCAGTCAGCATACCGGGTACAAACGCCTGAATGGTCCCTGCAAAGCCGCCGCCCTGCATCCGCCAGGCTCCCCCCTGCCCCTCAAGCAGAGTCTGACTGAGGGCAAGCGCCACCGAGAGCCCCTGATGCCGTACGTCTGTGGAACAGTAAACGTTCTGGCACAGGGCAAAAGAGGCATGTCCACTTTCCAGAATGAGCTGCAGGAAATCGTTGAATTCCCCGCTGATCAGGGCATTCCGCTGGGCCAATGCGCGGGCATTCTCCTCAAAATAGTGGACCGTACGCAAAACAGCACGATCCCCGCAGGCTTTTCGCAGGCGTGGCAGAGCCGTCCAGAACTCCTGCTCCTTGACCTGCCCCAACACCTTACCGCCCAGACAAGCCGCCACCGATTCCATTTCATGCCGGATGGCCGCAAATTCACCGGTCAGCTCGCTGTGACTGCCCCGGGTATCGGTCACGCAAAGGGTCATGCCCACCGGGAGCAACCCTGCCGTGTGGATCTTTTCTATCCGGGGCTTCTTTGGGTCGGCAAAATCCGCAAAGATGACCCCGCCCACGGCGCTGGTCAGCTGATCCAACAGGCCGCTGGGTTTTCCGAAATATGTATTTTCCGCATACTGGCAGATCTTCGCCAGCTCCGGCGCTGTCAGCCTGCAGCCATATTCCCCGTTCAGGATGGCCGCCATTCCCATCTCAAAGGCCGCCGAGCTGGAAAGCCCGCTGCCCCGGAGCACGTCGCTGGCGGTATAGGCATCGAAGCCACCCACCGTCTTTCCCTGTGCCCGGAAACCTTCCGCAATGCCCCGGATCAAGCTGGCCGAATGGGTGCTCTCGCCCTGCTGGGGCTCGGCCTCGCTCAGGTCAATGACATCCAGCTTGTTGAAACCTCGGGATTTGACCCGGATAAAACCGTCGTCACTGGGGGATGCCACTGCGACCAGATCCAGCGTCACCGCTGCCGCAAGACCATACCCGTGCTGATGATCGGTGTGGTTGCCGCCCAGCTCCGCCCGGCCCGGAGCCGAGTAAACATGCACCTGCCGCCCGGGGCCATAGTAAAGCTCAAACTGTTCCAGCGCGGCGGCATACCGCTGCCGCTGGCGGGCCAGCACCGCCGGTTCTGTGCCATAGAGCGTGCAGAGCGCTTCGTCCCACTGCCCCGCAAGGATCTCCCGTCTGAGTTGTGTACTGGTCGCCATGGCCGCTCCTCCTCCACAAACGTTCTCCGCAAAGTCCGTGCATGAAGGGTCCATGCACTTGGGTTAGCCTTATTGTACTTCATTCCGCCCTCTTTTGCAATTTGAATCCGCAAAAAATCCAATTTCAGCGCGAAAAACAAAGTTTCGGATGTACTTTTGTTGAATTTGCGGATACAGTTATGATATACTGGAATCAAGAATGCGGTCAACTGGAGGAAACGATCATGGCAGATGTCTACAAGCAGTCCTTCAAGCAGAATTACACCAATAATATTGAATTATCCATCTTCAACTGTGGTCTGGAACGCTGTGCCCCGGGCCAGACCTGGGGCCCCGGTATCCGGGATCACTACCTGATTCATCTGGTGGTCTCGGGCAAGGGCACCTTTGAAGTGGGCGGCAAGACCTTTGAGGTCGTGCCGGGAGATCTGTTCTTTGCCCGGCCCAGTCAGCTTATCCGCTACTCTGCCGACGAGCAGCAGCCCTGGGAGTACAGCTGGGTCGGCTTCAACGGTGCCTGCGCCCATAAACTGGCGGCACAGCTTCCCTTTACCGATACTGCTCCTGTGCACCACACGCAGGACCCGGAGGGAATGCGGGCAGCTCTGACCAACATCTATTCTTCCCGTGGGTTAGAGCCTCAGGATGAGGCTGCCATGGTGGGGTACCTCTACCTGTTCATCTCTGCCCTGATGAAGGAGACCAGCGAGACGCGCCCCCACAACGCTTCCTCCTCCAATCAATATGTACTGAATGCCATCAAATACATCCAGTTCAACTATTCGCACGACATCTCCATTGATGATGTCGCTAAGAGCGTGGGCGTTTCCCGCAGTCATCTGTACCGGGTGTTTATGCTCAATGTGGGCAAGAGCCCCATCGATTATCTGACCGAATACCGCATCAACGAAGCCTGCAAGCTGCTGAGGGCCGGAAACCTTTCCATTGCAGAGGTCGCCATCTCGGTGGGCTTCTTTGACCAGTTCTATTTTTCCCGGGTCTTCAAGCGGGCCAAGGGGATGCCGCCCAGCAAATACATTGCCGCCCAGAGCGAAAATGCAGATGCCCCCGCTTCGGAAGAAGCCTGACCCAATCCCATTCCAAAGGAGAATTTCCATGCCCTTACAAAAAAATCAGGTGCTGACCCTGACCATTGAGCGCCTGTCCAACGATGGCAGCGGCGTTGCTCACAGCCCGGACGGTGAGGCTGTGTTCATACCCGGCACCGCCCCCGGTGACGTTGCCGCCATCCGCATCGTCAAAGATTGCGGCCGCTACGCTTTCGGTATTCTGGATGCCATTCAGACTCCCTCGCCTGACCGTATCCCGGTAGATTGTGCAGTGGCCGCCCCCTGCGGTGGCTGCAGCCTGCGGCATCTGGATTATGCCGCTGAACTGCGCGCTAAGGGCGAAAGCGTTACCGATGCTTTCCGCCGCATTGGCGGGCTGGATGTACCCGTGCTGCCGCCCCTCCCCTCCCCCGAGATCGACCGCTACCGCAATAAAGTTCAATTCCCGGTGGGCTGTGATAAGAATGGCAAGCCCTGCATCGGTTTCTACGCCGGGCGCACCCACCGCATTGTTCCCTGCCCCGACTGCAAGCTGCAGCCGGATGTGCTGAACGAGATCGGCAATACCCTCTGCGATTTCTTTGCCGCCCACAACATCCAGCCCTACGATGAGCAGACGGGCAA